>JBFKTM010000105.1:0-7905 GCA_041636295.1 Oleiphilaceae bacterium | reverse complement strand
GCTTCCGCCAAGGCCGAACCACCGACAACACTCCAGTAAACGGGTTTAAACCCCTTGTGCAGGTGGCCATTTTCCACAATTTTTCCGAGAGAACGAATAATATCCGCCTCAAACGAGTAGTTCATCGTTAAATAGGGGTTTTCCCAGTCACCCAGCACCCCAAGGCGAATAAAGTCTTCACGCTGACCATCAACCTGCTTCTGAGCATACTCCCGACACGCCTTACGGAACGCTTTGAAGTCTACCTTCACACCCGCTTTACCAATTTTCTTCTCTACATTGTGCTCAATCGGCAAACCATGGCAGTCCCACCCCGGGATATAAGGGGCGTCATAACCACTGATCGTTTTGGATTTAACGATAATGTCCTTTAATATTTTATTAACGGCATGCCCGATATGGATATTTCCATTGGCATAGGGAGGACCATCATGAAGAATGAACTTTTCGGCACCACGTCGTGCATCCCTAATTTGCTGATACAGCTCTGAATCCTGCCACTGTTTAAGCATGGCAGGCTCGCGTTGAGCAAGATTTCCTCGCATCGGGAAGTCGGTATCAGGTAAGTTCAGTGTGTGCTTGTAGTCGCTCATCTTCGTTCACTTCGTCACGGTTGAAACCGTCCTGTTGAGAATCATCAATCAGGATCAGCTTTTCGGGTTAACATTTTGTTATAAGTCGTTTATCAGCCTACAGCGGCGCTGCAAGGTTAAAAAATGCTTTCGTCTCTTCTATATCTTTTAAAATTTGCGTTTTCAAAGCATCGACACTCGAGAATTTCTGCTCATCACGTATTTTTTGCTTAAAAACGACTTTTAGGTGCTCACCATAAATAGAGCCCTCAAAGTCAAACAGGTGAACCTCCAGAGAGGGCTGCAGACCATCAACAGTTGGCCGCACACCAATATTTGCCACACCCTGCTTACATAAGCCCGATTCAAGCCACGCCTCAACGGCATAGACACCATTAAGGGCTAAAATTTTACGCCCCAGTGAGACGTTCGCAGTTGGTACACCCAACTGCCGCCCCAGTTTTCGACCATGTACCACACAACCGGTTATGGCAAATGGATGCCCTAGCAACCGCTCTACCAAAGCAAACTGATTGTCATCTAATGCGTTACGCACTCGAGTGCTGCTCACTCTTTCAGCATCAATCATGACTGTTTGCGTTTTTTCAACGGAGTAGCCTTGCTGCTCCCCGGTCTGTTTTAGCAGTGTAAAATCGCCGGAGCGGTCACATCCGAATCTAAAATCATCACCAATCACCAGATGTTTAATATTAAGCCCAGAGACTAACACCTGGTCAATAAATTGTTGCGCTGACATGCCATGCAACTGATCATTGAATTTCAAACAGACCAGGTAATCAACCTTTAGTCCGCGCAGGGCAACCAGCTTTTCCCTAAATCGCATTAGTCTGGCGGGCGCTTCACTCTTTCTAAAGTATTCCTGTGGCTGCGGCTCAAACACAACCACGACAGAGGGCACCCCTAACTCAGTGGCTTTAGAGCGGACCTGTTCAATAATGACCTGGTGGCCAATATGAACACCATCAAAATTACCAATTGTAGCCACACAGCCGCCTTCAAAAGCGTATTGAGTGCTTAGTTCAGATCGGCCTTCTAGCTCTCGGAGCGCAAGCGAGTCTTTTGAAACCAAATTATGCAGCCCACGTACGAGCTTCATCAATATTAACCTATTCAAGCAAATGGGCGATTATATAAGGATCGCAGAATTAAATCTAACCAAGTAACGGAGCGTCCATCGCACCATTAGTGCCTCACCAGAAACGTCTTAATTTTAACGCCAGACAAATACAAGCCTGCAAAATAGGAGAACACACCAGAAACGACCACAATAGACAAATAACCCACTCGTTGCCACACAGACATCGTCAACCAGTCAGGCATCAGCTGTAACACCCCTAATATGACCACAACCATAACAACCAAGGCAAATACCATTTGGCAGATAAACCGGAGCCAGCCAGGCTGCAACCAATATACCTTTTCTTTAACTAGGCCACGATAGAGCATATAAGCGTTTAACCAGGCAGACAACGCAGTAGCGAGCGCCAGCCCGGTATGAGCCAGCGGCCAGATTAAGATCAGGTTAAAAACCATATTTAGAACCATCGCGATCACGCCAATCTTGACGGGTGTTTTCGTATCCTGACGAGAAAAATACCCAGGTGCCAACACCTTAATCAACATAAACGCCATCAATCCGGAAGCGTACGCCCTAAGGCTCAATACCGACATCGACACATCGAACTCGGTTAAAGCCCCATGATAAAACAGGGTCGCGATTAATGGTTCAGCCAACAATAAAAGAGCCACCGCAGCAGGCAACCCTATCAACAACACAGCCCGTAGCGCCCAATCCAATGTTTTTGAGAACGCGTCAGGCGCATCATCTGCATGCTTGCGAGATAGCGATGGCAAAATAACCGTCGCAATGGCAATACCAAACACGCCCAATGGCAATTCAGACAACCTATCTGAGTAATACAGCCATGAAACGCTGCCCGTTTGAAGAAAAGATGCCAATACCGTATCCAGCAACAGGTTAATTTGACTTACCGACACGCCAAACAGTGCAGGTAACATCAACTTCATAATTCTAACGACACCTTCATGCCGATAATCCAGTCGTGGCCGAGGCATCAAGCCTATTTTGATCAAAAAGGGAAACTGAAAGAACAATTGCAACATACCTGCAATCAGCACCCCCCACGCAATGGCAATAATAGGGTGCTCGAGCATGGGAGAGAGCCAAATTGCCACCGCTATAAGCGACAAATTGAGCAATACCGGTGTAAAGGCAGGGATCGCAAAGCGGCCATAACTATTTAAAATAGAGCCCGCGAACGCCGTTAAAGATATTAGTAGCAGATAGGGGAAGGTGATACGCAACATATCACTCGCTAAGGCAAATTTTTCTGGCTGATTGATAAACCCAGGCGCAAAAATCATGGTTAACAAAGGAGAGCCGGCAACCGCCAACAACGTAACAGCCAGCAGAATTAACCCCAGAACACCCGCCACAGAGTTGATTAACGCTCGAACGCCCTGGATATCATCCTTTACCCGGTATTCTGACAAAACAGGCACAAATGCCTGCGAGAATGCCCCCTCGGCAAAAAGTCGCCTTAAGAAATTGGGGATCTTAAACGCCACAAAGAACGCATCAGCTCCAGCTCCCGCACCAAAATAACGGGCAATAACAATATCTCGTACCAACCCCAGAATTCTGGATAGCATTGTCATCGCACCAACAATACTGCTTGACCGTAACAGCCCTGCTGATGCTTTTTTGCTACGTGGTTCCGGAACTTCGCCGGAGCGCTTGCCCCCCTCAGAATCCATTGAGTCGATTTCTTGAGAACTGATTTTATTGGAACTTTTTGAGTGCTTCTTCATTGATGTTCATTTATCTGTATGAGCGCGTCGACAATACAAGCCATTAAAAGTCGGCAATAGTACCACCCTCCCTTTAATAATTCGCGCCTACTCTGTATCATTAGCTCTTCGGATTCTCAATATTAGTCGCCCAACCCAGATTACTATTGACAATGAAGCATTAAACCGGCATAGTCTCGCGTCATTTATTTTGAGACCGCTCAAAAGCACACAGTATTTTCGCTAGTCGAGGAGTTAAACGGTGGCAAATTCCCCATCTTCAAAGAAGCGCGCACGCCAGCATGAAAAGCGTCGTCAACAAAATGCAAGCCAGCGTTCTATGGTTCGCACTTACATTAAAAAGGTTATCGCTAAAGTTGAAAGCGGCAACCACGAAGAAGCTCAAACAGCTTTCCAGACTGCCGTACCTGTTATCGACAGCATGGTTAACAAGGGCATCTTCCCTAAAAACAAGGCAGCTAGAACCAAGAGCCGCCTAAATGCGCGAGTTAAAGCTCTTAAAGAAGCTTAATCTTAGCATTTAATATAAAAAAACCGGCTTCTGCCGGTTTTTTTATATCTCAATTTCACACCCAGACCTAAAAAGTCTCTTAGCCCGCCCCAAAAGCCCGATTTAAGAAAACCAGCACCAACAAATCAGAAAAGACAAGCGCTACACCAACACCAGATTATCCCTGTGAACCAATTCGGGCTCGTTAACATACCCTAGAATAGATTCAATCTTCTCACTCGGCTGCCCAATTATTTTTTCTGCCTCAGTATAGTCATATCCAACCAACCCACGCGCAACCTCATTACCTGCCTCATCCACACAGGCTACCATCTCACCACGGCGAAACTGCCCAAATACAGCCTTTACCCCCACCGGGAGCAAGCTCCGCCCCCTTTGCCGTAACACCTTGACCGCCCCCTCATCAAGCACCAAGCGCCCTCGCGTCTGCAAATGACCCGCAAGCCACTGCTTTCTGGCAACCTGGCGCTCTTGACTTGGCAACAGCAGCGTACCCAAGCTCTCTGCAGCTCGCAAACGGCACAAAACATTATCTATGCGACCACCAACAATCACCGTCCTGGCCCCGGAGCGAGCCGCAAGCCGGGCTGCCCGCACCTTAGTGAGCATCCCTCCCCGCCCCAGCGCTCCAGCACCACCAGCAGCCATTTGATCAAGGGATGCATCTTCAGCCATCGCCTCATCCACCAAAACGGCATCCGCATTCTTGCGAGGGTCCTTATCATACAACCCCACCTGATCGGTCAAGATAATCAGAGCATCCGCTTCAACCAGATTGGCAACCAGCGCACCTAGCGTGTCATTATCACCAAACCTGATTTCATCCGTTACCACCGTATCATTCTCATTAACGATAGGAATCACCCCCATACCAACCAAGGCCTTGAGAGTGCTGCGTGCATTCAAGTATCGTTTACGGTCCGACAGGTCATCATGAGTCAGCAGTATCTGAGCAGTATGCATATCGTACCGCCCAAATTCAGTCTCATAGGTCTGAATCAACCCCATTTGCCCCACTGCTGCAGCCGCCTGCAACTCATGAAGCTGGCGAGGTCGCTCCTGCAACCCCAACCGAGTCATACCCTCTGCGACAGAGCCAGAAGAGACCAGAACAATCTCCACCCCCTGTCGACGCAACTGAACCAACTGATCAACCCACAACGCAATAGACTGCCGATCCAACCCCTTACCATCATTAGTAAGCAGCGCACTACCAATCTTTACTACCCAACGCTGGGACTGTGACAACTTCTGCCGACCTGACAACTCAACCACCCTATCCAGAATCAAAACAAGGAGGGCCAGAATCAACCCAACCACTCCCGACTTTTAACTTTTAACTTTTAACTTTTAACTTTTAACTTTTAACCTTTAATCCTACCTATGGCGCGTAGACTACCTCAACATCGTCATCATCATCGTCGTCGTCGAAGTCATCAAAATCATCATCCCTATCTTTCTTTTTCGCGCGCGCAGCTTTCAACGCCTGCAGCTTCTCGCGAGCCTCCGCATCCATCTGCGCCCTCAGCGCAAGCTCAGCTTCAGCTAGCGATTGATCCTCAGCCTCAGCAGCAGCTCTTGCCTCAATCCACTCCATAATATCGAAGCACAACTGCTGAGTACCCTCTCCATTAATCGCAGCAACCCGATAAACCGGCCCGTCCCACTGCAATTTAGCCAGCACCTCACTACACACCTGTTCGCGCTGCTCTTCTGGAAGTAGATCAAGCTTATTCAACACCAGCCAACGATCACGCTTGGCCAGCGTCTCACTAAAGTTACCCAGCTCAGCAACAATTGCTTTCACGATATCTGCCGGGTCAGAGCCATCATAGGGAGCCATATCAACCACATGCAACAGCAACCGGGTCCGCACCAAGTGCTTCAAAAAACGAACACCCAGCCCAGCCCCTTCAGCCGCCCCCTCAATAATGCCGGGAATATCAGCAACCACAAAACTGCGATGAGGCTGAACACTCACAACCCCTAAATTTGGCACCAGTGTCGTAAACGGGTAATTTGCCACCTTCGGCTTTGCAGAAGAGATAGCACGAATCAATGTAGACTTGCCGGCGTTTGGCATTCCCAACAAACCCACATCAGCCAACACCTTCAGCTCTAATCGAAGATTTCGCTCCTCCCCCATCGAACCTGGCGTTGTCTGCCTTGGCGCTCGATTAACACTGGATTTGAAACGGGTATTTCCCAAACCGTGAAACCCGCCACGCGCCACCATCAATTGCTGACCAACCGCTGTTAGATCCCCCAACACCTCTTCGGTATCCACATCAATAACCGTCGTCCCAACTGGAACCAACAACACAAGATCGTCACCTTTAGCACCGGTACAATCGCGACCACGACCACCTTCACCACTTCGCGCACGATAACTGCGCTGATAACGATAATCGACCAATGTATTGATTGCACCATCAGCCTGCAGATAAACGGAGCCACCATCCCCGCCATCTCCACCATCAGGGCCGCCCTTGGCAATAAACTTCTCGCGACGAAAGCTCAAACAGCCATTACCGCCTTTTCCAGCCTCTACATAAATGACCGCTTCATCAACAAACTTCATTACTTAACCTCCGCCCAGAAACTTACTACCCAACACTCGCGCAGCGCCCTTACAATATAGCGATATTCACAAAAAAGTTCACACCACCCAAGCCAGCCAACAGCATTCAAACTATTCGACCACCTTTATTTCGCCCAAACAAAAAAAGCCCCGCACTAGCGGAGCTTTTTTGTGACCAATTACAAATTAGCTAGCTACTGCTTCAACAGTAACATATTTGCGATTCTTGGCACCTTTAACTTCAAACTTGATAACACCATCAGCCGTTGCAAACAAGGTATGATCCTTACCACAACCAACGTTGGTACCTGCATGAAACTTGGTTCCACGCTGACGTACAATAATGTTACCAGCTTTAACTACCTGGCCGCCGAACATTTTGACTCCAAGTCGTTTCGACTCCGAGTCGCGGCCGTTACGGGTACTACCACCTGCTTTTTTATGAGCCATTAGTTTACTCCTCTAACCGCTTATGCGTTGATTCCAGTAATTTTAACTTCAGTGTACCACTGACGATGACCCATCTGCTTCATGTGGTGCTTACGACGCTTGAACTTCAGGATCTTAACCTTATCGTGACGACCGTGACCAACAACCTCAGCAGTCACTTTGGCACCTTCCACATTGGGAGCACCAATCTTAATATCATCACCATTTGCAACAAGCAGCACTCTGTCAAACTCAACAGCACCACCAGTTTCAACTTCAATTTTTTCCAGCTTAAGCACTTCACCTTCAACTACACGGTGCTGCTTACCGCCACTAACAATAACTGCGTACATATAAATCTCCGACCGCCTTATGACAGCACTATTTCACTCGTACGAACAAACTTCGTAACCAAATCCGTCTTCACATCCAAACTTATCTACCTGCTTCTACTGGAAGCACTCTGTCAACCATATTGCAGGGCGGCTCTGAAGGGCGCGTAATTATATTAAAGACAACATCTATCTGCAAGCACCATATTAGAACATTCACATTTGCCATGCATTTAGCCCATTAAAAAGGAATTAAAGTGCAAGAGCCGTCCTGCTAACCCGGTAAGAACTTGACAGTCGCACAACCACCCCATAGCATTCGTTTGGACAATTACAGGTGCTTTGACAGTAACTGGTATCGCATTCCGACCAGACGCTAACATCACCACCATCATTCATCCAACCAAAGAAGCACCTGAACATCACTATGCAGGCACAACAAATACTCGAATCCGTTGCCAACGACTTTGCACAAGTCAACCAGCTCATCGTAGAACAACTCTCTTCAGATGTTCCCCTGGTAGAGAAGATTGCACACTATATTGTTGAAAGTGGTGGCAAGCGAATGAGACCGCTACTGGTCCTGTTAGCCAGCAATGCGCTCAACTGCAAAGATCCAAACAAGAT
>JBFKTM010000104.1:0-7940 GCA_041636295.1 Oleiphilaceae bacterium | reverse complement strand
TCTGCCATCTTATTGACTCTCTCAGTTTAAAGGTTTGTAGAACCAAGCTTGTCGTCCTATCCTTAATCGATAAATACTTTTAAAATTCAATCTCAGGCGCGCCGTGCGAAAAAATCTTCCTATTACTGATAATGAAATAATACTGGATAATAACAGTGTTCTGATCTCAAAAACCGATACCCAAGGCGCAATCAAGTATTGCAACAGTGAATTCATAGAGCATTCAGGTTACACACAAGAAGAACTTTTGGGAGCCCCCTGCAATCTTATTCGTCACCCGGACGTGCCCCCTACACTCTATAAAGAGTTATGGGCATCACTTAAAGAGGGATCCCCCTGGATGGGCATAGTTAAAAATCGCTGTAAAAATGGTGATTTCTATTGGGCTGACATATTCGTTTCACCTATACATGGCGAAGAGGGATTAATAGGCTATGAATCAGTCATAACCAAAGCGACAGACCAACAGAAACTGCGTGCTCAGATTATTTACGACCATTTGAATCAAGGCAGCAAAAATACTACGCCTAAGTACTATAAAATCCCCCCCTTCATTGAAGGGTTTATCTCATACACATTACTTGCAGCCATAACGCTAATTGCCACCCAAACCGCCCCACTAAAATGGTCGTTGCCAATTACAGTTATTACCGCATTGATCATAGGCACACTCTTTAGCATTCGGCTCACACGCGAATCAAAATATATAAGGAACATTGCTGACAACACGTATGCGAGCAAAGCAGGTCAATATATGTACACAGGACGAGTTTCGCATACCTCATCAATTGAAGCTGCACTTAAAGCGCTGTCACGTCGCAACGACGCTTTACAAATATTGGCAAAACAAAAGAGTCAACACCATCGAGAATTAACTGATCGAGCTAGAGAGCTCCTCTCACAAACTCAACAACAGCTAACTCAACTTAGCGAAGATATTAGTTTAACGAAAGAACCGTTATCTGAATTAGACCACTGCACTTCCAATATACTGCCAACGCTCAATAACGCAAAGGTTCTATTAGATAAGAACCGACAATCGCAACAAACCTGCAAACATCACAGCCAATTGGCAGAGCATGATATTGGCAATCTTGACGATAATAACAATAAGGCGATAGCGTTATCCGAAAAGTTAGTTGAAGATTGCAACGACATTACAAATATTCTGACCGAAATTTCAGGTATCGCAGAACAAACCAATTTGTTAGCGTTAAACGCGTCAATAGAAGCCGCAAGAGCTGGCGAGTCTGGCAGAGGATTTTCAGTAGTCGCTGACGAAGTACGAGCATTAGCCACTAAAACGCAAGGTGCGACAGCATCGATCAATACACTCCTGGAAACCTTGAGAGATCATACGGAAAGCACCAAGGCGATACTGATCACATCAACCCAGTACACTAACAAAGCTCACAATGATTTAAGCGCAGTAATGGAGGCTCTTCTTGATATTGAAACCACCATCGATACGCGGACAAAAAACACTGATGTCATTTTTAGCTCAGTAGAAAACCAGGTTAACCATGCTAAGTTACTCGGTCAACGGATGGAGGAGGTCACCTGCCTGGTTGAACGACTTAATACACAGGCTGAGCAGATGTCTACTTTATTATCTATTCCAAGCGGTTTAACCAATATTCAAGCAAATCCGCTTGATTATCATCAATGAGACAAACACCACGCTATAGTTTAATGGGGTATGACTAGTAAAGCCTCTATGCCTCCACAAAAAAGCCGCACACTCTCATCCCATATTGCATGTAGGGACTGTGCGCTATACCCGGTTTGTGAACCGACCACAATCGGAAATACTGCGTTTGATATTGCAGAGCAGTTACTACTAAAAAAACACCCCGTCAAAGCCGGCGATATCATTTACCATGAAGCAGACCGCTTCGAATCACTTTATGCCCTGACTTCTGGCTCCGCTAAAGAAGAGTGCCTTTCAAAAAATGGTGAAAAGCAGATAGTTGGCTTTAAGCTCAAAGGTGAACTCGCTGGCCAAAATGCTATAGCAACAGGGCATTACCCCCATACGTTGACGGCACTTGAAGACTCCACATTGTGCGTCCTTCCGTTTCACAAGCTACTGGACAGTGCGAACGCCCTGCCCCCGCTTGCCATGCAGATTATAAAACTGCTCTCCATTGACAGCCATCATGAAGCAAAAATCAGACAATCTTTAATGACCGCTAAAACGGCCGAGGAAAAAGTAAGAGCATTTATATCAAATATCGCACAGAGGCACATCGAGCGTAATTTAAACAGCGTAGATATTAGATTAAGTATGAGCCGTACAGATATAGCGGATTACCTTGGAATCACGAAAGAGACGCTGAGCCGCTCTTTAACACTCTTACAACAAAAAGACCTGATCGAAAGTAGCGGCAAGAACATTCATATAATCGACCTGCTCCGACTTTAACCCCCCCTGCAAAGCGTTACATTTTTACCCAACATCTAGCGACTAGGCAAAACCACTCACCGCGCATCAGGCACACAAGCTTCCCCTCCCATCAGCTCGAATTCCCCACCAAATCCACAACATCACACAACAAATAAATACCCCAATATGGGTATTTTAATAAATACAGTTGATATATATCAATGTGACCACAGTCATGAGACAAATACAGTCCCGCTGTGCGCCCTCTCTATTGACAATTATCAATATCAGAACGTATGCTTCGCGCGCTGTTACTATTCTACCGTTTCGATTAATTATCGGAGCTAAATATAGAGCAGTAGAAACGATTGAAATAACCGGTCGGGAGCACGGTTAGGTTCATTTCAATCACAATGAGATAGCTAGCGTTATTTCAAGTAGTCCTTTTCACTTCAAGCTTGTGATAAAAAATGGATCCTGAATAATGAGCACAGTAAACAATCAGACGACATACAACTACAAAGTGGTGCGCCAATTCGCCATTATGACTGTCGTGTGGGGTATTGTTGGGATGGCCGTTGGCGTACTAATCGCGTCACAACTGGTCTGGCCACAACTCAACTTCGATACACCTTGGCTTAGCTTTGGACGTATTCGCCCGCTTCACACTAATGCTGTCATTTTTGCCTTTGGCGGTTCAGCACTATTTGCGACCTCCTTCTACGTCGTGCAACGCACCTGTCAAGCACGACTGTTTTCAGACTCTTTGGCCTCCTTCGTTTTCTGGGGCTGGCAGTTGGTTATAGTGTTAGCAGCAATAACACTTCCTTTAGGTTACACCTCTGCTAAAGAGTATGCTGAACTTGAATGGCCAATCGATATTTTAATAACTGTCGTTTGGGTTGCTTATGCCATTGTTTTCTTCGGTACAATAATGAAGCGTAAAACCAAGCACATCTATGTTGCAAACTGGTTTTATGGCGCTTTTATCATAACAATTGCCGTTTTGCACATTGGTAACAACCTTGCCGTTCCTGTCAGTTTTATGAAGTCTTACTCCATTTACCCAGGCACAATTGATGCGATGATTCAGTGGTGGTACGGACACAATGCGGTTGGCTTCTTCTTGACTGCAGGCTTCCTCGGCATGATGTACTACTTTGTACCGAAACAAGCTGACCGTCCAGTTTACTCATACAGATTATCAATTGTTCACTTCTGGGCACTTATTTCAATCTACGTTTGGGCCGGTGCTCACCACCTGCATTACAGTGCACTTCCAGATTGGGCACAGAGCGCAGGCATGGTTATGTCATTAATACTACTTGCACCTTCTTGGGGTGGTATGATCAACGGTATGATGACGCTCTCTGGTGCCTGGGACAAACTAAGAACCGATCCAATTTTACGATTCCTTGTAGTCTCTCTATCTTTCTACGGAATGTCTACCTTTGAAGGCCCAATGATGTCTATCAAGACCGTTAACGCGCTTTCTCACAACACAGACTGGACAGTAGGTCACGTACACTCAGGCGCCTTAGGCTGGGTAGCAATGGTTTCCATTGGTGCAATCTACCACCTGATCCCCAAGCTTTATGGCATCAAAGATATGTACAGCAGCGCATTGGTCAACGCTCACTTCTGGTTAGCGACCATCGGAACGGTGCTTTATATCGCAGCAATGTGGGTAAACGACATCATGCAGGGCTTGATGTGGAGAGCGGTAAACGAAGATGGTACGTTAACCTACAGTTTCGTTGAGTCTCTAGAAGCCAGCCATGCGGGTTACCTGGTTCGTGCCATTGGCGGCGCAGTATTCCTTGCCGGCATGTTTATTATGGCTTACAACGTGTGGATGACTGTGCGCTCGAAGGATGCACAGGTTCTCGACAATGTACCGCAAACAGCTTAGGGAGGTTTAGTTATGAATCATGAAGTCGTAGAAAAAAACCTCGGGCTGATGATCGTTCTTGTACTGGTTGCGATCAGTTTTGGCGCACTGGTTGAGATTGTTCCCCTATTTTTCTCTAAGGAAGTGAACAAACCGGTAGACGGTCTCAAGCCTTTAACAGCCCTTCAGTTAGAAGGCCGCGATATTTATATCCGTGAGGGCTGTAATGTTTGTCATACTCAGATGATCAGACCATTCCGCGCTGAAACTGAGCGTTACGGGCACTACTCGGTCTCTGGAGAGCACGTTTATGAGCACCCATTCCTATGGGGTTCCAAGCGTACTGGACCAGATCTCGCTCGAGTAGGCCAACGATACAGTGACGATTGGCACCGGGCACACCTGTACAACCCTAGAAACGTTGTACCTGAGTCGAAAATGCCGTCATATCCATGGTTATTTACTGACAAGATTGATCACAAGCTTACTCCTAAGCGTATGGAAGCCCTCCGAGCGGTTGGCGTTCCCTACACTGACGAGGATATAGCAGGTGCATCTGACGCAGTAAAAGGTAAAACCGAAATTGAAGCTATGGTGGCTTATTTACAGCAGCTAGGCACAGTGCTTAAGAATAAACGGTAACTATCACCATGGACATTAATACGTTACGTGGCATCTCAACCATTCTGGTAATGATCGCCTTCATCGGAATCTGCCTTTGGGCCTACAGCTCCAAACGCAAAAGTAAATTTGATGATGCGGCCAATCTGCCCTTTGAAGATGAAGAGATAGCCAAACGTACGACGAACAATACGGAGAAAAAAGACCATGAGTAGTTTTTGGAGCGCATGGATCATAGTCATTGTTCTGGGCAGCATTTTCGGTAGCTGGTGGCTACTCTACGCAACCCGTAAGAGCCAAACCACTAACTCTGAGACAGAACAAACGATGGGGCATGCATTCGATGGTATCGAAGAGTATGACAACCCACTACCAAAATGGTGGTTCTACATGTTTGTAGCTACCATTATTTTTGCACTTGTTTACTTGGCACTTTATCCTGGACTGGGTTCTTATAAAGGTCTCTTGGGCTGGACTTCTACCGGACAATGGCAAGCAGAAGTTGACCAGGCAGAAGAGAAATACGGCCCCATTTTTAAGGCCTTCTCAGAAAAGTCTGTTGAAGATCTATCCAAGGACCCTGCAGCACTTAAGGTTGGCCAACGACTATTCGCAAATAACTGCGCGATTTGTCACGGCTCAACAGCACGCGGCGCCCTTGGATTTCCCAATCTGACCGATGATGAATGGTTGTATGGTGGGTCTGCTGACAATATCAAAGAGACGATATTAAATGGTAGAAGCGGCAGCATGCCAGCCAAAGGGTTAAACCCTGCAATGTCGAAGGCTGACATTGACGATTTAACCAACCACCTTTTGTCGTTTAGCAATCGTGCCGAAGACAAGGCATCCGCAGAGCGTGGGGCAGCAATGTTCCAGACAGCTTGTGCCGCATGTCATGGCGCTGATGCAAAAGGCAATCAGGCCATGGGTGCGCCCAACCTGACAGATAACGTCTGGTTATATGGTGGAACGCCTTCGATGATCAAACAGACTATCGAGTTTGGTCGTGCAGGTGTCATGCCGGCTCACAAGGAACTTCTCGGCGAAGAGAAGGTTCATGTGCTTTCGGCTTACATCTATAGCTTGTCACAAGGCAAGTAAAACGGATTCGGGGAGGCTTATGTCCTCCCCGTCTCGGTTTGATCTAGTCAATGTCAATTCTATTGTTCTAAGATCAAAATCCACACTGACAATGTGATAAGATCACATAGAACCCCGGTTAATTTTAGTAGAGTACGCTTCTCATTTAGTTTTTTTACAAACCCTATAGTCTTTTTAAGCAATGCAGTTATTTCGACTCTATTGCTAAACAGATTTACTAACGGTGGGACCATGAGCGCTAAAATTCCTGTCAAGAACATTGATACAGACGCCAAACCACAGGCACAAGTAACAACCGTTGACCTCTACGCCTCTCGAAAAAAAATATACGTTAAAGAAATAAAAGGATTTTTCCAGCGAATCAGAACTGTATCCCTGTGGCTTTTGATGGGCATGTACTTTTTATTCTGCTGGGTTTCGATCAATGGAGAGCAACTGATCTATTTTGATCTGCCTGCCAGGAAGTTCCACCTGTTCGGAGCTACTTTTTGGCCCCAGGATTTCGTTCTTTTATCGTGGTTACTCATAATCTGCGCTTTTGGACTTTTTTTTATAACCACCCTATTTGGTCGTATTTGGTGCGGCTACACTTGTCCTCAAACTGTCTGGACGTTCATCTACATGTGGGTAGAAGAAAAAGTCGAAGGGAGTCGTAACCAGCGCATAAAACTGGATAAAGCTCCCAACAGCTCATCTAAGGCCTTTAAGAAAGTAGCCAAGCACGTGATTTGGCTACTTATCGCTTTCGCAACAGGGCTTACATTTGTAGGGTATTTTTACCCTATACGTGAATTGATAATAGACTTCTTCACATTTAACTCGGTAAGCGGCTGGGCGTATTTCTGGATACTGTTCTTTACCGTTGCAACCTATGTCAATGCGGGTTGGTTAAGGGAACAAGTTTGTCTCTATATGTGCCCTTACGCTCGTTTTCAGTCCGCAATGTTTGATAGAGACACGATGATTGTCTCCTACAACCCCAATCGCGGTGAGCCCCGCGGCAGTAGAAAACGAACGATTGATCATAAAGAAGTCGGCCTTGGCGACTGCGTCGACTGTGGTATGTGCGTACAAGTCTGCCCAACTGGTATCGATATCCGCGATGGTTTGCAATATGAGTGCATTGGCTGCGCACTATGTATTGACGCCTGTGATCAGATTATGGATAAGATGAACTACCCTAAAGGGCTTATCAGCTATAGCAATGAGAACTCTCTTGAGGGCAAGCAGAGTCATATCATAAGACCCAAATCTGTTGGATACGGCATTCTGCTGATAGCTATGATTGGATCGGTTATCTATGGTGTCTATTCACGGGTTCCATTAGGCCTCGACGTCATACGCGACCGCGGTGCTCTGTATCAACTGACAGGCATGGGAATGGTTGAAAACTCTTATACGCTTAAGGTCATTAATATGGCCGAACAACCCAGACGTTTTACACTTACGGTTAGCGGAATTGAGGGAATGAAGATCACTACCAAAACTGAAATTAACGTCGATTCAGGTGAGGTATTCTCGCTGCCAACGAGCATAGAGGTTAACCCTGCCAATATGACGCAGACCAACCATGATATTAAATTTGTTGTAATTGCTGTTGATGACAATACGATCATTGCAGAGTCTGATAGTCGTTTTCTGGGCCCCATTAACTATTAGTACTAGTCACTTAAACATTCACGGATGACACCGACGAGGGAAGAATTTTAAATTTACCCTCGTCTTCATCAAACATCAGTGGGATAATTGGCACAGAGTCTAGATAATCGGAACGTACAACCGCCTCCTCTTAGACATTGAAAAATCACTCGCTATTAGTATTTCTATCAAAAAGCAGAATCTATCTCTTATGACAAACCTTAAACAAGATTCAACTCCCTGGTATAAACAGTTTTGGCCCTGGTTCCTTATAGGAATACCACTGATAACCATTTTCTA
>JBFKTM010000103.1:0-7943 GCA_041636295.1 Oleiphilaceae bacterium | reverse complement strand
TGAAAGAGCTGGAGCGGATGGAAAAAATCGCTGCCGCTCATGTGGACTCTCCTTTTCATTTTGAGTTTCCCTGCGCTGACAAGATGTCTGATCCGTTACTCAATATGCGGGATGTGGCGATCGGCTACAGCGAAAAAATTATTCTACAACACGTCAATCTGAGTATTCACCCGGGTACCCGTATTGGATTGTTAGGGCCGAATGGTGCCGGTAAATCAACCTTAATCAAAGCATTCGTCAATGACTTGAAAGCCATCGCTGGGGAGCGTACCTGTGGTGAGCATCTGGCGATCGGTTACTTTGCTCAGCACCAGCTGGAGGCGCTCGACCCCAAGGCGACCCCGGCACTTCATTTGCAGCGTCTGGCACCCAAAGCAACGGAGCAGTCCATTCGTAATTTTCTGGGCGGTTTTGGCTTTCATGGTGATGATGCGTTTGGTGATATCACGACCTTTTCGGGCGGCGAGAAAGCGCGTCTAGCCCTTGCAATTATTGCTTGGCAAAAGCCGAATTTGCTGTTGCTTGATGAGCCGACCAACCACCTTGACTTGGAAATGCGGCATGCTCTGACAGTGGCCCTGCAAGGGTTTGAAGGCGCCGTTATAGTCGTCTCCCATGACCGTCACCTGCTGAAAAATACCGTTGAGGAATTTCTGTTAGTTGCCGATGGTAAGGTGGAGTCATTCAATGGCGATTTGCCAGCTTACGAAAAGTGGTTACTTGAGTATCAGCGGCAGGCCGATCTTCAGGAAGCCAAGCCTGCTAATAATTCAGATAACGAATCAGCGGATGATAAACGAGAGCGGAAACGAAAGGCGGCTGCACTAAGGCAGCGAATCAGCCCGTTACGCAAACAGCTGGAGAAAGACGAGCAGGCCATTGAGCGCCTGCAGCGACAGTTGGCTGACATAGAAGAGCAGCTTGCCCAGCCTGAAATGTATAGTGAATCTGAAAAAGATAAGCTTAAACAGTGGCTGCAAAAGCAGATTGACCTTAAAGCCGAGCTAGAAGAGACAGAGTTGAGCTGGTTTGAGCTGAGCGAGGAGATTGAGTCACTTCAAGCGGAAGAGTGGGTGTGAGCGAACACCCGGTTCTTTACTCCTTTCGCCGATGCCCATACGCCATGCGAGCCCGCATGGCAATTGCCTACAGTCAGCAGCAGGTGGAGTTGCGGGAGGTGGTGCTTAAGCAGAAACCGCAAGCGTTGCTGGAATGTTCACCGAAAGGCACTGTGCCGGTGTTGATGTTGTCAGATGGCAAGGTAATTGATGAGAGCTGGGAGGTGATGTGTTGGGCACTCTCTCAGAGCGATGCTGAGCAGTGGATGCCACCCGTTCACTCCGCTTCACGTTGCCAGCTGGAGGAACTCATCGCAGAAAATGATAACGTTTTTAAGGCGTATTTGGATCGTTACAAATATGCTGACCGATATCCTGCACATTCCATGGAATACTACCGTACTCAAGGTGAGCTATTTTTACAGACGCTGGAGTCGCATCTCGAGACAAGCCGCTATCTGCTGGGGGATCAAATAACTGTTGCCGATATCGCAATCATGCCATTTATTCGCCAGTTTGCTTTTGTAGATCATGCCTGGTTTCTACGTACGCCCTACCGACAGCTGCAGCGGTGGTTAGATCATTTTCTACAATCAACGCTGTTTAATCGTGTTATGGCAAAATATACGCCCTGGCATGAAGGTGAAAAGGGCGTTCTATTTCCTTCTTCCGCGTCATGAGATACTTAATTTATACCCAATAGCGCTAAGTTGTTCGGCTTCATTTTCCAGGTCGGCTCGTGTTAGCGGGTGCTGTTCCAGCCATCCCTGATCGAATTCGATACTGAGCGCTTGGCTGTCGGCACTGATCGTAAAGTTGGTGTGTTGACCCGTTGAGCGACTGCGATTTAGCGTGATGGCAAGTCTTAGCAAAATCGATAGACGAATGAGTGGCTTGGCTTGTTCTTCCGAATAATTGGAGAATATCTCATCGTTCAATTTGCGGCGGTGGCTGCGGATGAGGGTGGCAATGGCCTGTTGCAGTTGGTTTGAAAAACCGGAGAGATCAGAATATTTTATGAGGTAGGCGCCATGTTTATGGTACTGGGTATGGGATATCGCTAACCCGATCTCATGTAGCCGACTTGACCAGCGCAGCAGATCAGCAAAAAAGTCTGCATTTAATCCCCAAAAGTGCTGCACCTGCCGAAAGGCATACATGGCGGTACGCTCAACGTTTTGTGCATGGGGAATGTCTACATAATAACGTTCCTGTAAGGCCGTAATAGTGCGCTCCCGAACATCTTCATGTTGAATGCGGCCAATCATGTCGTATAGTAGCCCCTCTCTCAACGCACCGTCAGCGAAGGACATAATGTCGATCGCCAGCACATCAAAGCAGGCACACAGAATGGCCAAACCCGGCGGGAAGATAGATAGGCGGTCTTTCTTGACGCCAATATCCTGCAGTTGGTCAATATGGCCCAGCGAAATAACGTGGGCTTTTAGCTGATTAAGCGCCTGGGCGGTAATGCCGTCCTGGGAGAGCCCAAGATTTTCAATGACATGGGCAATCGCCTTGATGGAGCCTGATGAGCCAATACTGGTTTGCCAGCCCAAAGTCTGAAATCGATATTTTATGTTGAGCAGCTCGCGGGAGGCGTGGGTAATCGCCTGTTGCATGCCCTGTTCGGTGATCTCGCCATTTTTAAAGTAGCGTTCACGAAATGAAACGCAGCCCATGTGCAGGCTTTCCAGCTCTCGCGTTTCAAAGCGCTCACCGATGATGAATTCGGTGCTACCGCCACCAATGTCAATGACCAGCTTTCGCCCTGCATCGTCGGCCAGGGTATGGGCTACGCCAAGGTAAATCAAACGAGCCTCTTCGCGGCCGGCGATTATATCTACCGGCGCTCCGAGAATTTGCTCGGCCTTGCGGGTAAACTCGCGGGCATTCTTGGCGACCCGCAATGCATTCGTGCCGACTACCTGTATGGCGTTGGGGGGGATTCCCTGAAGCCGTTGAGCAAATCGCCGCAGGCACTCCAATGCCCGCTCTTGAGACTCTTCAGACAGATAGTTTTTATCATCCAGTCCAGCTGCCAGTTGAACTTTTTCTCCCAGCTTATCGAGGGTTCGGATCTCTCCATAAAGTGTGCGTCCAACCACCATATGGAAGCTGTTCGAACCTAAATCGATCGAGGCTAGCGTTTCGGGAATTTGAACCGTTGGGAGGGAGTCGTCAGACTGCAATGACGTCACGTGTCTTGAAATCCTCTGTTTAACCTATATATTAGAAAGCATCTAAGGCAATCATAAGCCAAAGATAGATAATATGACATAAACAACCTGTTATTTTTGATTAAGGTCACAGGGTTTATTTGTCTGGTTTTTTATCTTTGCGTCGTGCGCATACGTACCTATGGTGCTTTTCATCACTATGACTCTTTTTATTTACAACACCAGGAAACCGCAATGAGTGACAAAATTGTTAATGTAACCGATGCCTCTTTTGAAGAAGAAGTCTTGAAGGCTGATACTGCTGTATTAGTTGATTACTGGGCCGAGTGGTGTGGCCCATGTAAGATGATTGCACCGGTATTGGAAGAAATTGCTGACGAGTATGACGGGCGCCTTAAAATCTGTAAGTTGAATATTGATGAAAACGAGCAGACTCCACCCAAGTTTAATATTCGTGGCATCCCCACTTTGATGTTATTTAAGAATGGTAATGTTGATGCGACTAAGGTGGGAGCACTTTCGAAGTCACAGTTAACGGCGTTTTTAGATAGCAATATCTAAGTGTTCAAATAAACTACAAAAAAGGCGAGCCATATAGCTCGCCTTTTTTGTGGGGGGTGATCAGGTGATAGAGGTGAGGGCTGACTACAGGCCCCCAATCCTCTGACTCCGAATCAACTACTCTTCTTGTCGCTGTGGCCTGTACTTTCCAGCAGGAAGCAGGTTACGGCGGCGGTTGCTGCGAAGCCTACAATAAAAATTGTCGGCATGGCGGCATAGCCAAGAACAGTCCAGATCATCGCTTCTAAGGGACTCATCTTTTCTCTCCTAATCCAGTGAAGTTAAACTGGCACTATGGTTAGTGCCAGCCTTCCACGCCTTCCATATCGGGTAGCTGGTGAGCGATACCCTTATGGCAATCGATACAGGTTTTTTCACCAGAGGCCAGCGCCGTTGAGTGCATTTTCACTGAGCGGCGACCCTGTTCGCTGAAGTCCATTGATTCGAAGTTGTGGCAGTTACGACACTCTCTTGAATCACTGTCTTTCATGCGTTTCCATTCGCGCAGCGCCATGCTCTTACGGTGCTCCTGAAACTTCTCACGGTTATCGATCAGGCCGGTAATTTTGCCCCAGACTTCTTTACTGGCCGCAATTTTACGGATGATCTTATGAGTCCAGTCCTTCGGTACGTGGCAGTCAGGACAGGTTGCTCGTACACCTGAACGATTGCTGTAGTGAATAGTCTCCCGATATTCCTGGTAGACGTTTTCTTCCATCTCGTGACAGCTGATACAGAACTGCTCGGTGTTAGTTAATTCGAGGGCGGTGTTAAATCCCCCCCAGAAGACCACGCCGGCAATAAAACCCAGGGCGAGAATAACCCCCATAGCAACGGTACTTGGACGCTTTAGCAGCGACCAGTAACGTCCGATCAGACCTTGTTTTTGATTAGCCATACATTAGCTCTCCACGTTCAATTCTCTTCAAGCCTATTTGGCAAGAGGCTTCACTGATTTGAATTCGTTCTCAACCAGAGGCTTCGCGTCGGCTTGTGGAACATGGCACTGGCTACAGAAATAGCGACGAGGCGATATATCTGAAAGCTGCTGGCCATCACGGGTTTCGAAATGGGTTAAGCTTATCTTGGTAGCACCGGCCTTTTTATAGTTCTGCCAGCTGTGGCAAGAGAGGCATTTATTGCTATTCAGATCGACCACATACCCTCGAATTTGATGAGGAATAAGGGGAGGTTGATGCAAATAATCCCGTTCAAAGGTTTCCCGGTCACGAGGTACTCGTTTTAAATCATCCGCCGTGTTGGGGGTGTCCAGTTCTGTTGAGCCACGAAGTGATTGAACTCCGCCAATATCAGCCCACGCTGGACTGAACGCTGTAACTCCAGCAAGCAAGCTGGCAAAGGCTATCGCTAGTAGTTTTTTCATGGTTATTTCTCCGCCTTGTTGGCAAATCGCGTACTGTAGTGAAAGACATCTTTTGCACATATATCGATACATCGTCCGCAGTTTGTGCAGTCTGAAGCAATAATGACGGGGCCTACACCACTGGCTTCGCCTTTCAGCGCGGGTCGAATGACCTGCGGTTCCGGGCAGACAGCATAGCAGTCCATACAGTCATTGCATTGTGCTCTGTCAGAGGCGCTTACCTTAATCGGGCTGAACTTGCCAACCAGACTGTAAAACGCTCCCATGGGACAGATATGACCACACCAGCCACGTCGACTGATAAACAGGTCAAATAAAAACACGGCGAGAATGAGGGTCCAGCCCATCCCCATTCCAAACAGCAGGCCACGGTGCAGCATTGATACCGGATTGACCAGTTCCCAAACCACATACCCGGTAACGAGTGGTGTGGCAAAGCACATAGCCAATATCCAGTAACGCAGTGAGCGCGACAGTTGGGTGGATTTACGAATACCTAAACGGCGACGTAACCAGCCAGCACTATCGGTCACAATGTTGACCGGGCATACCCAGGAACAGAAGACTCGACCACCAACAACAAAATAGAAAGCAAAGATGATCAGTGCTCCAATGATTGCGGCCATTTCAGGTTGGTGACCGGATAGTAAGGTCTGCAACACTAAAAATGGGTCCGCCATTGGAATGGTATCGAACAATAAACTGGCACTTAGGTTACCTTTAATCAACCAGACACCGGCAATTGGTCCGAGCAGAAACAACCCCAAAATACTGAGTTGGGTCACTCGGCGCAGCAATAACCACTGGTGAGTTTTAAGCCACCCTTTCTGCACTATTGCATCCTGGCCAATGTTGGCACTTTTAGCTGTGGCACTCATGGTTTACCTCCGGCAGGAGCAATATTGAGTGATTCAGCTTGAGTGCCTGGCATGCGATCAGGAAGATCAATAATGTCAGGAACCAATGCTTCTCCGGCTTTTTCCTTCTCTTCCCAGCCCCAGCGGTAGTGTTTGCCTAGTTCTCCTTTAGCGAGCTCACGAGGCATTACCTTGATTGCCGCCTCTTCGAGAACGCAGGCATGTTCACACTTTCCGCAGCCGGTGCAGATATCGGAGTGCACCACCGGTTCAAATATGGCGTGAACGCCGGTTCGAGTATTCTGTGTCAGATTGAGTGTAATAGCCTCCTCAATAAGGGGGCATACCCGATAGCAAACATCGCATCGTAGCCCTTGCATATTGAGACAGGTTTCTCGATCAACCAGCACAGCAACGCCCATTCTGGCATCATCAATATTGGTTAGCTTAGGGTCCAGCGCACCGGTTGGGCAGGCTTTGACACAGGGAATGTCGTCACACATTTCGCATGGCACTTTCCGGGCATCAAAGTAAGGCGTACCGGTGGTTACTGGCTCAAATAAGCGAGCCAACTTTAATGTGTCGTATGGGCAGTCCTCAACACAGAGTCCACAGCGCACACAGGCACCGAGGAAGTCGTTTTCATTCAATGCACCAGGCGGACGCAGTGCCAGGGCTGCATGAGTCTTGCTTTGCTCTCCATACATCCCCAGCCCTAATCCAAGCAGGCCGACGCTACAGGCAGCATGACCGCTGTCAGTTAAAAACTGACGACGGCTAACCTTCTGCTGTCTGCTATCTGCTTTTCTGTTTGCCATGGTGCTTACCATTCACTATTTTGACTTTAAAGCCTTATTCTTTATTTGACGCTTAACTTACGCATCGAAAACCTGTGATGTATTAGGCTTTCACGACTTTAACGGCACATTTCTTATAGTCTGTCTCTTTGGATAGCGGATCTGTCGCATCCAGTGTCAACTTGTTGGTTAACTGAGCTGCATCGAAGAATGGCATAAATACCAGACCCTTCGGTGGGCGGTTACGACCGCGTGTTTCGACACGGCTCTTCACCTCACCACGACGAGAAGTGATTTTCACTTCGTCACCACGGCGTAGACCACGCTCTTTGGCATCGTCCGGATGCATAAACAATACCGCATCAGGGAAGGCGCGATACAGTTCAGGGACTCGGCGAGTCATAGTGCCACTGTGCCAGTGCTCCAGAACACGGCCGGTGCTGAGCCACAGGTCGTACTCTTTGTCTGGCGACTCCGCTGGTGGCTCATAAGGCAGTGCGAAGATCCACGCTTTGCCATCGGGTTTACCATAGAATCGTACGCCTTCGCCTTTTGGCACATAAGGGTCATAGCCTTCCCTGAAGCGCCATAAAGTCTCTTTGCCATCAACAACAGGCCATCTTAAGCCACGCGCTTTGTGATAGGTTTCATAGTCGGCAAGGTCATGAGCTTTGCCGCGTCCAAAGATGGCATACTCTTCAAACAGGCCTTTCTGAACATAGAAACCAAAATCACGAGATTCATCATTGAGGCGCTCTTCTGGAATTTCGTCCAGCTTGAACTTGTCGACCTGACCGTTTTTGTAAAGGATATCGAATAGCGTTTTACCGCGGTATTCAGGTTTTTTGGCCAGAAGTTCTTCAGGCCATACTTCCTCAACCTTGAAGCGCTTGGAGAATTCCATCAACTGCCACAGGTCAGACTTGGACTCGCCCGGTCCTTTCACTTGCTGGTACCAGGATTGCGTACGTCGCTCGGCGTTACCATAAGCCCCTTCTTTCTCAACCCACATTGAGGTAGGTAGAATCAGGTCGGCGGCTTGTGCGGTAACGGTTGGGTAAGGATCTGAAACTACTACGAAGTTTTCAGGGTTACGGTAACCGGGG
>JBFKTM010000102.1:0-7980 GCA_041636295.1 Oleiphilaceae bacterium | reverse complement strand
TAGTGAAGGCATGGGCTTTATTCAGTTGATGCAGGAGCTGCCACAAGAGCGTTTGCTGGTCGGCCTGACGGCTATGGCCGCTTGTGAGTCGGCTCTGCAATGGACCATTGACTACGTTAAAGAACGCAAAGCCTTTGGCAAGCCAATCGCCTCATTCCAGAATACTCGTTTCAAACTGGCTGAACTAAAAGCCGATATTACCGCAGGGCGTTGTTTTGCTGACCGCTGCCTGGAATTGCATCTCGATAAAAAACTGGATGTGCCAACGGCTGCGATGCTGAAACAGTGGACGACTGACTTGCAGTGCAGAGTAATGGACGAGTGTGTGCAGCTACATGGTGGCTATGGTTATATGTGGGAATACCCCATCGCCAGAGCCTGGGCCGATTCACGTGTTCAGCGAATTTATGCCGGTACGAATGAAATTATGAAAGAGATAGTGGCCCGCTCTTTGTAAGCTGACCGCTATTAATTGCTCGAACACGCTATAACTAATAAACAAACCCGTTAAAAAACGGGGGGTGTCAGTAATCTTAAAGGCCGCTTTTGCGGCCTTTCTTCTATTGTGCGTATGTGCGGGTAGTGCGGGTAGTGCGGGTATTGAGGGTATTGCGACCATTGTGACTATTGTGGATACCGCAGTCCTACCCGGTTCACTGAAGCAAGGTCAGACCGACCGGCAAGCCCTCTCCGAATACCCGTTTGGTTTCTGCTTCATCGAGTACCTTGACGGTTTCCACCATCTCTATCCAGCTAGCAGGTGACTTCGACGCGCTTAGTTTTTCAACTACTTGGCAACGCCACTGATCATCAATATCCCGGCTGCGATCACCACTCATTCTACTCATCAATACGGCGGCAAAGGCCGCCTGCTGGTTTTTCTTCCAGTCAATGTTGAGTAACTGTGGCAACCAGCTCTGTACTTTTTCTTGGGGAATAACATTATGAGCACTGCCATGGAAAGGGATGCGTGAGGCAATTCGCCCCACCGCCCACCAGCTGGTAATGGTTTCTGTCGGTTTTTCTAACCGTTTTAACAACCATTGAGTTATTTGTGTTTTCTCTGTTATCGGCAAGTGTTCTAGTGCTGCGACCAGTTTAACCATATCCTCGTAGGATTTTTGCTTGGCTTCGGCTTGCAGTTTTCGACTGGTCAGCGATGTTGGGTTAATAAACTTGGCAATCGCCTGATACAGCGTGAGTTGTTGCTGCTCGGTTAACCCTCCGGCCACCCGTCGCCAGAATGTCCACCAGTCTATCCAACTCTGGGTTTCCTGATTAAACTGAAGACCTGCCTGGTATAACTTCCAGACCTGTTCAATACGCCACTCATCAACCGGATAGCCAAAGCCGGGGCGCAATCCATAACCCGCAAGATTAAACCAGTTTCGTTCATGGGCCGCAGAGCGACGGCGTCGTTTACTTCCATCCAATAATTGATCAAACAGGGCTCTGAGTACTGGCACCTCCCAGCTGTCCCGTTTGCCCAGACACTTCTCCAGGTCAACCCGCAACGTCTTTATGGCTTTCGGGTTGGCATCCTTTTTACTTTCGCCATACACGGCATCGATCTTTTGTTGTGCTTGAGGAAAGCTGGCCGGTAGCTTGGCCGTGGTATCGATTTTTCTTTGCTGCGAGAGGTCTTTGCGGATTTGAAACTCTACCTGCCAGCGTTGCTGGTTGGCGGCAACACAATCAATTTGCAATGTGCCTACTTCGGTTAATACCGTTGCCAGTGTCACTTCAATCTGCTGGCTGTCGCTGCCTTGAGTCTTTTCCTGATGTGTCGTATCGACGTTATCCATGACCACCACTAACGGGGGGCGGGAGATAAAACGCTGATTGTCAGATGATTCATCTATCGTAACTAACTCACCGACTTGAAACGCCTGATCGGCGGTTGTGGATAACAGGTGAAACTGCACCGGTTGCCCCAGACGTAGCGCAAACTTTCGGTCGTTAAGGGTTAGCTCATTGTCTTCCTCGGTGCCTTTGGGCATTAGGCAAACCGCCTGCTTACCTGCATCAGCTTGCTCCAGTGCAAGAAAATAGGTGCGGGCGGAGCCGCCACCAATTTTCAGTTGTGCACCTCGTCGAGCCTTGGCATAAGCCACTGCTCCCTGTGCGACCGCAAGATCCGGGTGGTTGTTCTCCAGCTGGGTAACAGGGGCACCGCGCCATTGGCTAAGCACGGATAAAGAGCGTTCACTCAGCAGCGCGCTTTTAAAGACCCCTCCATTAAACAATACGGCATCAGGCACAGCGAATTCGTCGTTGGTAACCGCTATGCCCAGCGCTTCTTTACAGGCCACTTGATGCTCGGCGATAAACTCCGCAATATATTTACTGACGGCGGGGTCTGAGGCGTAGGGTAGCCCGAACTCCACCATGGCACTGCGTCGTTTACCAGGGCGCTCCTGGCTATCTATCTGCGGGAAGAAACCATCGAGTGCAATATTTCTTACCTGCTGTTGCGTTAATTCGCAGCTTTTGGCACCGCCGATTAGCTTGGCACCACTACCCAATACGGTCACTTTAGCGCTATCTGGTGCATTGTCACTGAGCAGCCGCTCTTTGGCTTTACGAGTCTGCTGAATCAGCTGTGACAGGCTGGCAGCACTGAGCTTCTTGCCTGGCGACGCTCCACCACTGATCAGCTGTTCGGCAGCATGGGCTAACGCCAGATCAACGTTATCTCCCCCCAGCATCAGGTGATTGCCAACGCCAATGCGCGTTAATGCCAGGCTATTGTCAGCTGCCTGAGCGACCTTGATTAAACTGAGATCGGTGGTACCGCCGCCAATATCACAGACCAACAAAAGCTTAATACCCGCGAGTAAACTCTGTGCCCCCTGGCCTTGTCTGGCATACCAGTCGTAACAAACCGCCTGAGGTTCTTCCAGCAACAGTATTTTGTCTAAGCCGGCACGTGAGGCTGCTTCCACAGTGAGCGCACGCGCACCTTCATCGAACGAAGCGGGCACCGTTATCACGACTTCCTGGTGCTCCATTAGCGCATCTGGATGCGTTTGATTCCACGCCTGTCTAACATGAAACAGGTAGCTGGCCGAAGCCAATACCGGCGAGACCTTGGTAACATCCTCAGCACCTGCCCAGGGTAGAATATCGGCACTGCGATCGACCTGAGGGTGAGATAGCCAGCTCTTGGCACTGACCACCTGACGACCATCAACCTTGGCACCCAACTCTTTGGCCCACTCGCCAATAACAACCTGAGGGAGTTCGCCATCCAAAACCATGCCGTTATCCGACCACGGCAGTAGCAGGTCTGATGTTTTTAGTTCTCCGGCAACGGGGTGATAACGAAAGGACGGCAGTTGCGGCCGTTTCGCCACTTCGCCCGGTGCCACCAGCTGCTCGATTTCGAAGATATGGCAGTTATCAGCGGATAACGGTTGCTTGAGTTCGGCATAGGCCACCACGGTATTCGTGGTGCCCAGGTCGATGCCAATCAGAAATTCAGGTGCTTGATTGCTCATTAATCGCGTACATCCAGTTCAATTTGCCAGCGCTCGGGCTCACCCTCGGCATTGGTACTATTTACTGCGATAGCTTCCAATTTTAGTGTTCCCACTTCTGTGACTTTAGCAACGAGATGTACCGGCACTACTTCACCCACTCGTCGGCCTTCAGCAGGCAGTGTCACCTGAATCTCTGGCAGTTCTTCCAGTTCATCCTCTTGCCAATAATCCAGCTGTGTACCTGCTTCATCATGGCGACGAATATTCGATCCGAAAAATCTAAAGCGCACGGGCTCGCCGACCACTAAGCCAAACTCCGTACTGCTCGCTTCGGTCTCAGTGCCTTCTTCCATGCCGAAGGGGGCAATACAAAGTGCTTCCAGTGGTGGTTCCATTCCCGGTATAGCCGGCATGGCGCTTTCGATGCCCACATAATAGGTATTGGCCAAACCACCCCGAATACGGACGCCATGCCCTTGTTTGACATAGCCGTAATAGCTGGCACCGCTGGCCACGGCGAGGTCTAGATCCGCACCGCTTAGTAACCGGGCGGGCTCTGCATTCGCATCGGCTAACCACTGGTTAATGATTGATAAGGTACGCTGTTCCAATACCGGCGCTTTCAGTACGCCACCATTCAACAAAATCGCCGTCGGTTTGATAAAGTCTGCTGACGCTGTACTAGCATCAGAGCTACCGAACGCAGCCAATGGATCGGCAGCCAAGGCACACTGTTCTGCTTCAGCCGTTGAGCTGCAGTTTAGATCATTTGCAGCATCCACCTGTCGGCTCAGAAAGGCTGCGAGATGTCGCGATACGGCAGGATCTTGTGCATAAGGTAATCCTTTTTGCGTTAATCCGCCCCGACGCACAGCCCTGGGGTGTTCGCTGATACTGACCTGTGGAAAGAAGCCTTCCACCAATGTCTCCCGTACTTCGCTTCGGGTTAATTCAGTACGCAAGGTGTTCCCCAAAAGCTTGGAGCCCCGGCTCGGCACCACAATGGGAACCGATTCAACCTCATTTTCCAGCAATAGCTGTTCTTTGGCATCACGACAGGCATGTGTAATCGCCTGTATTTGCCAGGGCTGCAGTTCTTTTCCTTCTGCCGCCAGTTTCGCTTTAACCCGGTAGGCGAGGGCCAAATCCATATTGTCGCCACCCAGCAGAATATGATCTCCCACGGCTACACGGTTCAGCACCAGATTGCCATTGTCTTCAGTGGCGGCGACCAGTGACAAGTCGGTGGTGCCTCCGCCAATATCAACCACTAAGATGATGTCGCCAATGGTCACCTGATCCCGCCAGCTATCGCCGCAAGCTTTAACCCAGTTATAGACCGCCGCCTGTGGCTCCTCTAATAGGGTCAGGTGTTTGAATCCAATCTGACTTGCCGCCTCCGCAGTGAGTTCACGGGCCGCTGGATCGAATGACGCCGGAATAGTGATAGTCACCTCCTGCTCAGTCAGCGGGTAGTCAGGGTTCGTATCATCCCAGGCGTTGCGCAGGTGATCCAGATACTCAAACGTCGCGGTCAAAGGCGATACCTTGGCGACCTCTTCGGGGCTGCCTGCCGGTAAAAAGGCCGCGTGACGATCAATGCCGCCATGACACAGCCAGCTTTTGGCACTCGCCACCAAACGAATAGGGGTCTTTCCTCCAAGCTCTCTGGCAATGGTGCCAACAACCGCCTGCGGTGATTCATTCCACGGGAGGGCGACATCGTCATTGTTAAGCTCGGACTCATGGGCCATATACATGAAAGAGGGTAATTGCAGCTTCTCTTCAATAAGCCCCGGTTGCGTTAACTGAGGGACAGGCATCACGGTCAAGGCAACATCGCTTGCAGGGTCTTCAGCGGCGTCAGCCAAGTCCAGATAGGCGAGTACACAATGGGTGGTGCCCAGGTCAATACCTATAGAGAATCGGGCAGCCTGAGAGGTTGGTGTATCACTCATAGCTCAACCTCGGCTGGCGCAACAATGGAGGTATCATGGCCTTCAGCAATCTTTGGCAATTTAACCTCAGTGACTTTCCAGCCTTTGTGTACCAAGACACCGTTGAATGGTGCTGTACCGACCACATTGCCGGTCAGGCGAACCGCACTGGCATTAAATCCTTCCGGTAAACTGATACGTGCCTCTTCTTCTTCAGAACGAATAGCCTCGAACTTGAAGTACGTGTTCAGCGTTTTTTTACTGCCTTCGTGTACCACCCGTGCCGCGGCACCAATATCGGCATCGGAATAACCACTCAGGTCTTCTTGTACAAAATCGATAAAACGCGCATCTTGCTGCAGCAATGTTAACAGCTGCAGCGCTGCGTCGGGGCTGGCTTCTTTCAATAGTGCAGGCTTGGGTGCTTCTTTTAGCGGTTGTGGCGCTTCTGATACTTCTGGCTGGTTATTTGAATTTGTCGTGATTGCAGAAGGCTTACGTTTAACCAAAAACAGGATAAAAAAGAGCAGTGCCAACAGGGCGAGTCCCACGTGAATAATGTCTAAGGTTGCTGGGGCGGTCGCTAAATCGATATTCATTTATTGTTTCCTTTATGTCGCTCAGAGGGTGTAAAACTCATTAATCAAAATCACTAAACTGATCGTACTGATGGACTGTACTGAACTAATTAATTCTTATTCAGAAACACGATAAACTCCCCGTCGTCATCCTGTGACTTGATCACAGGGTCCATTAATTTCAAGGACTTGTGGACCCTTCGGTATGACGAAAGAGCGTTTCTGTGTGCGAACTAATTATATTCTCGGTAAATGACGATCAGATGATGTAGTTACTGATAGCCTGGATAGGTAAATCTGAATACCACAGATCTTACGCCTCGATCGTTAAGCCAATAACGTGTCAAAGCTCGAAAAAAACAAACTCGATCCAGTACTTAACAGCGCGGGTATTTTAGCACGAGATCAGCAAAAGTCTCATCGTTGCTATGCCATAGGTGATGTTGTATAGGGGAAGCACTGTTAATTAACAGTGCAGATAACGCGGTTAGCAGGAAAATAAGAGAAATATACTGGGGCAATGTCCAGGTTTTCAGGGTCAGGCTACAGCATACCAGCAAGCACGCCGCCTCGATTGATTACGAATGTACGCAATAACGCAGGGTAGTCATCACTCACCGCTTGTCTCACCGATGGGCGCTGCTTTAGCGATTCTCGCCAGGTATTGATATTGGGCAGTTGATCGAAGAGTGGCAGGCTGGTAAAGGTGTCGAACACATCAAAGTAACGAAATATAGGGCCATAAACAGCATCCACCAAATGAAACTGATCCCCCGAGAAATAACCACTAATCCGTTTTGAACTTCCCCATTCATTATCTAAATATTGATTCAGGCGTTCGAATTTTGCATGAATACCTGTGCACCTTTTATCAAAAGCGTTTTGTTCTCTCTCACTATAGAGGCCTGCAATATCGTTGAGAATACCTGAGCCATACTCAATCCAGGCGCGAGGTTTGGCCTTGATTAACGGGTTCTGGTCGTGAAGATCTCCGTGGGTGACTTCATTTAAATACTCGGTAATAACATTTGATTCAAACAGCACATGTTCATCATCGACGATAAGCAGAGGCACTTTGCCCAATGGCGATATTCTCAAGAACCACTCAGGCTTATTAGCCAAATCGATATTGATGCGCTCGTAAGCAATCCCTTTTTCTTTAAGAGTAATAACCGAGCGCTGTACGTAAGGGCAGAGTATATGGCTGACCAGTTTGTATTTAGGCTGTGCATTCATTTTAGTGGCTCCTGCTATGCTCGCTTTGATATGTACACTCTACTAATTGCCATAATGCATTGGTATTGGTAATAATTGAAAAACGAATTTGCACTAATGCAACATTATGTTTGGCTTAAAAACACGATAGGATGAGTGATGGACTGGAATGCACTACGCACATTTTTAGCGATAGCAAGAAAAGGAACGCTGGCGGGCGCGGCAAGGGATTTAGGTGTTAATCACTCGACTATTTTTAGGCGTCTTAATGCATTTGAAGAGCAGATTGGTAGCCGTTTATTTGATCGATTGAATGAGGGGTATCGATTAACACAAGCCGGTGAAGATGTTTTAGTGCGTGCAGAAGAGATCGCCAATGCCTTTGACAATCTTGAGCGTCATATTGCCGGACAGGATTTTAAGCCACGGGGTGTGGTCAGAATAACGGCCCCAGACAACATTGCCTACTGTTATCTTCCCAACTATTTGGCCCGTTTTCGAGAGTGCTATCCTGATATTCAGATTGAACTTATGGTTAGCAATCAAGATCTTAACCTCTCCCGGCGTGAAGCCGATATTGCCATTCGAGCCACCGCGAAACCGCCCGAACACCTGGTCGGGCGAAAACTGATGGATATTGGTTGGAGTGTCTATGCTAGCCAGAACTATATTAGCGAGAACGGATGTCCCGATCATATTGAAACACTGGGTGAGCATCGCTTGATTGGCGCAACGGGGGAAATGAGCCTGCTCCCTGCATTTCGGTGG
>JBFKTM010000101.1:0-7996 GCA_041636295.1 Oleiphilaceae bacterium | reverse complement strand
GATGAGGCGGATCGAATGCTGGATATGGGGTTTATCCCGGATGTAAAACGAATCATTCGTCACAATAAGCCAGTCGGTGAGCGACAAACATTACTATTTAGCGCAACGTTCAATCAAGATGTATTGAATTTGGCTAACTATTGGACAAAAGAACCGGAATTTATTGAAATTGAGGCTGAGCAGTTAACCACGGATAAGGTTGAACAAACCGTTTTTATGGTATCGTCCGATGAGAAATTGAATGTAATTTGTAACTATATTCAAAAAAATAACGTTAAAAAAGCGATCATTTTCGGAAATCGACGGGATGAGACGCGACGCTTACAAGAGACGCTTCAAAAGATTGGAATTAAATGTGCCTTGCTGTCAGGTGAAGTGCCTCAACATAAGCGAGTTAAGACGCTGGATGGTTTTAAAAACGGCAATATTGAGATATTAGTTGCCACTGATGTCGCAGGTCGTGGTATACATGTTGATGACGTAAGCCATGTCTTTAACTACAACCTGCCGGAAGACCCCGAGGACTATGTCCATCGAATTGGCCGTACCGGGCGTGCAGGTAAAGAAGGAAAATCAATCAGCTTTGCCTGCGAAGATGATGCTTTCCTCCTGCCAGAATTAGAAAGCTATATTGGTATGAAGCTCAACTGTACGTACCCTGATGAAACATTGAGTCAAAAGTTAAGCTAATCAAACAATAAAACGGATGAGTCAATGAAAATTGTTGCAGATGAAAATATTCCTCTGATCCACAAGTTTTTTGATGATGTAGGTAGCGTTACAACGTATCCAGGAAGAACATTAAGCAATGAAACAGTCGCGGATGCTGATGTTTTGCTGGTGAGGTCAGTAACCAGAGTGGATGAAGCGTTATTAGCTGGAAGTAAGGTGAAGTTTGTCGGTACATGTACCATAGGGTGTGATCATGTCGATGTCGAATACTTGCGCCAAAATGGTATTCAGTTTGCCAGTGCGCCAGGTTGTAATGCTAACTCAGTCGTAGAGTATGTCATCAGTTGTTTATCTGTTTTAACAGAAATCAGAGGGATAAACCTGGACAATATTACCGTTGGTATTGTGGGCTGCGGTAATGTAGGTGGACGTTTAGCGGAAAGATTAAAACGTCTTGGTATTCGATACCTCAGTAATGACCCGCTGATTGATCAGACGGATATGGTGTCTTTTGAAGAGATACTGAATTGTGATGTAATCTCTCTCCATACACCTTTAACTAAACAGGGTGATCATCCCACCTATCATTTATTCAATTCAGCTGTACTCTCCCAGTTAAACGAACGGCAAATCCTAATTAACACTGGCCGAGGTGCAGTAGTTGATGGGGCTGCCTTAAAAGAGAAACTACAAAAAGAGCCGAACTTTACCGCTATTTTAGATGTATGGGAGGAGGAGCCAGCGATAGATAAGGGGCTCGCTCAACTCGTTACGATAGGAACGCCGCATATTGCAGGTTATAGCTTTGATGGCAAAGTGGCGGGTACAGAGATGATTTATCAAGCATTATGTCGTAACTTCGGGCTTCCTGTAAGGCATAAAGCGGGTCAATTTATGCCAGAACCCCCGTTAGCGAAGATGGCGTTTACGTCCCAGGCAGACCTTGATTGGGCCATGCATACCGCAATAAGGGCGTGTTATGACGTGAGGCACGATCACTGTTCATTTATGGCAACACTTCATAGCGACGAAAGCGAGCGTAAGAGGGCTTTTGATATGTTGAGAAAAAACTATCGCTCAAGAAGAGAGTTCTCTACGGTTAAGGTAACACTTAAAAATACAGATGCGTCGATGCATAGTATGTTTAAAGCTCTGGGTTTTAATTTGAAAACTGCTTAATACGTTATATCGCTTCACTCTATTTTGAGCTAGAAGCGATACTTTTTGTTGGGATCTTATTGTGGCTGAAGACAACACTAATAATGAAGGCCAGCAGCCGTTTGATTCTCTCGGTGTTCCCGTTGGTAGCCCACTCACGATAGAAACTCTTTCACCTCACCGTCGCCTGAACGTTAAGATGATTGGGTATGTTTCTGGGCGTAGTATTCTAATCTCACCCCCAATGAGAGAAGGGAAAGAGCAGTTGCTGGAAGTGGGTGAAACGGTTGCTGTCAGGATGCTTATCCGTAAAGAAATATGTGCTTTTGAGGCAAGAGTCAAATACCGCTCGTTACATCCCTATACTTACTATCATATTGAATACCCTTCCGAAATGGTATCACTTCAGGTTCGAAGTTCTGAGCGAGTTAGCGTTAATATACCAGTTCTCATTGAAAGTGATTTTGATATTGGTATGGGGGAGTGGCCAAAACAAGCGGTTATTACCGACTTGAGTAAAACGGGTGTCGCATTGAAGTGTGCCGAATCCATTGGTGATAAAGGTCATGAAGTGATTGTTAAGTTGGACGTTGATGTTAGCGGGCTTAGCCGGTCACTCTCTCTCAATAGTATTATTCGAAATAAAGAGGTGCAGGGACCTGGCACAAATCATTATACGTTTGGGCTAGAATTTACTGACGTAAGAGATGAAGATAAGCTTTCTCTAGCTGGTTTTATCTATGAAAAAGAGATAAACCCTTCCGGCACTTAAGTAGGTCTCCATTTAATATCACAAATACGATAGTTAGAGTTGGTCATGTTTAAAATTGGATTAATAGTTAATCCTGTCGCCGGTATTGGTGGGCCTGCTGGGCTTAAAGGCAGTGACGGTGATGCGATATTGAAGCAGGCGAAAGCAAAGGGATTCGAATCGAAGGCTCTTCAGCGTGCCGCTGTAGTGGTTGAGATGTTGGGCGAAGTTGCTCACAAAGTAGAGGTCGTTACTTGTTCCGGGCCTATGGGGGAGGACTGTGTTCGGAACTCGAATCTGGCATACAGGGTTGTCTATCAGGTGCCCGATAAAAAAAACACCATACCGGCGGATACCCGCCAAGCTATTGTGTCTATTCAAGCCGATATTGTTGATATTATTTTGTTTGTAGGTGGCGATGGAACGGCTAGAGATATTTGCTCGAATGTTGATAAAAAACAGCCTGTGCTAGGTGTTCCTGCCGGCGTAAAAATGCACTCTGGGGTGTTTGCTGTAACTCCAAAGGCTGCAGCGCAACTGGTCATAGATTTGATTCAGGGCGGTATGGTATCAATTACCGAGCATGAAGTGAGGGATATTGATGAGGATGCATTTAGGGCGGGCTCGGTTAAGTCTAGATATTATGGCGAAATGCTAACCCCTGAGGAGGGTCGTTATCTACAGCATGTAAAATGTGGAGGCAGGGAGGTCGAGGAACTAGTGCTAGACGACATTGCTGCCGAAATTATTGAAAATATGGAGAGCGATACACTCTATGTCATTGGTTCAGGTGGAACGACCAAGCATATTAAGGATAATTTATGCGGCGTTGAAGGTGATAGTACGCTATTGGGAGTCGACCTGTTTCTAAATCAAGAGCTAGTGGCTCGTGATGTTGATGAGCATGAGTTGCATCATTGGTTGTCACAGTACCCTAGTCGCTTGGTCATTACTTTGATAGGAGGCCAAGGGCATTTGTTTGGGCGGGGTAATCAACAGTTAAGCCCCCGTAATATAAGGTCTATAGGACTAGACAATATCTTAACTGTCGCCACTAAAACAAAAATTAAGACGCTGGAGGGGCGCCCCCTGGTGGTTGATACGGGGGACGATGCGCTGGATCAAGAGTTGGCAGGGCTAAGACAAATTATTACCGGTTATGAAGATCGGATCGTTTACCCTGTCGAGTATGCAGTGGGGCAGAGCTAATCGGGGCATTACTGCTAAACCGGATGCAGGGCGTAAACGGAGGTGTACGCCCTGCATGGTGAACATGTTAATCAGATCGCTGTGATATCTCGGCATCAATCAGCGGCACGTCAGATAACACCTTTCAGTCTGGATATTCGTTGATCCAGTGGCGGGTGGCTGGCAAACAGGGCTGCTAGCCCTTGTTTAAACCCTTCGTTAATGCCAAAAGCCTGCATCGTGTCAGGCAACTCATCGGGCATACCGCTTTCTTGTTTTAGCCTCTCTAACGCAGAAACCATTGAGCTTGCACCGGCTAGCTGTGCCCCCATGGCATCAGCCCTGTACTCTCGTTGTCTGGAGAACCACATCACAATAATAGAGGCCAGGAAGGCAAGTATAATTTCGGCTACAAATGAGCTAATCCAAAATCCAATGCCGTGACCGTTTTCGTTCTTTAAAATGGCCTTGTCTACAAAATTACCGATTATTCTCGAGAAGAAAATCACGAAGGTGTTAATAACCCCCTGTATGAGTGCCAGGGTGACCATGTCCCCATTGGCGACGTGCCCAATTTCATGTGCCAGTACGGCTTTTATTTCATTCTTGTTGAAGCGTTGTAGAAGCCCCTGGCTTACGGCGACTAACGCATCGTTTTTATTCCAGCCGGTAGCAAACGCATTTGATTGCTGTGCCGGAAATATACCTATTTCCGGTGTTCTGATACCTGCTTTAGCGGCAAGCTCTGATACCGTATCAAACAACCACTTTTCCGTTGCATTTCTTGGTGTATCTATAACGACTGTTCCAGTAGACTTTTTTGCCATCCACTTTGAGATAAACAGGGATATTAGTGAGCCTGTCATACCAAAGATGGCGGCAAAAATAAGTAAACTTTGAAGGTTTAATCCATTAGGCTGTAGATAGCTTTCGACTCCCAAAATGCTTAAAGTAGCACTAGCGACAATAACGATCGCCAAGTTGGTAGCGAGAAAAAGTAATACTCTTGTCATATATTCCTACTCCGACTATTTCAAGACCTTTATGGTGTCTATATAAGCCGATTCAATAGTACCGCTACTATTTATTTTAAATATTAATGCGTTTTAACGTGAAGGTAATGCTAGCTCCAGGGTTGCTCACATTCGTCTGGTGTAGCTTGAATACATATACATAGGTTATTAAATGATTAATTTATTCACAGAGCTAAACACTAATATCCTTAAGTTGTATCGCGAAGAGAGCGGTAGGGTTTTTCATGGTCGGGGAAAGCAATTTGAAGGGTGCGAAGATATCACGGTTGAGTACTTGTCAGGTATCCTGTTGGTGGTGATGTTTCAAGATCGACCGTTAACCTGGCGGCGGGAATTTTTGAAACAGGTTAACGAGTTACCCTGTTCGGAAGGGATTGATCAGATCTTTTTCCAGGCTAGATATGAGCGTGGGGCACCTGTCTATAACGAATTAGGCGACGAGTCGACCTTGCAGTCCACTATTAAAGAAAACGGGCTCAAGTATCAGCTTAATTTGGGTGGGCGTCAAAACTACGGGTTTTTTACGGATATGTCTGAGGGTCGAAAATGGGTTTCAGCTCACTCCTTGGGGCGTAAGGTGCTGAATCTTTTTAGTTACACCTGTTCTTTTTCGGTAGCGGCCATTTCAGGTGGTGCCGAGCAGGTTGTGAATGTTGATATGAGTTCGGCAGCGCTCTCTGTAGGAAGAGTTAATCATCAACTCAATAATCAGTCGCTGGAACGGGTAACATTTCAGAAGCTTAACATATTAAAAAGTTGGGGGAGGATCAGTCGGCTGGGCCCTTATGATCTGGTTATTGTAGATCCTCCTTCATTCCAGAAGGGTAGTTTCTCTGCAGTTAAAGATTATCGCAAGATCGTTACCCGGTTGGAGGATATGACTATCCCGGGAGCTGATGTCCTCTTTTGTTTAAATGACCCGTTAACGGTCGTGGGTGAGTTTAAAGCCATGCTGGACGAGGGGGGCTTCAGTTTTGTTGGCCGAGTTGATAATCCCGCTGTGATGAAGGAAGTGGAGCAAGAGGTCGGTCTAAAGGTGCTTCACTACCGAAAGGTGGTTTGAAAGGGGGCTTGTCGACATTTAAACAAATTAGAATAGTAGCCGTTGCATGGCTTCTGACAACTGGGTGGAAGTGCCGTGTTTCAGAATCTTTCTGATCAAGTTTATGTTGGTCTGCAAATCGATAGGCGTTTTATTAAGATTAACATCAATGTGATTAATCAATTCAATAATTCGGCTATCACTACAGCTTCTGGATAGCAGTGCAAATGATTTGTGGGTCAATACAGCCTGGTCTATGGCGTCTTGTCGTATAGTGTCCTCGAAACGAAGATAGCCTTCTTCCTGGAGCCATAACATACAGCCGAAACACGCCTGGTGGCGTGGGCTGTGCAGGCCATATTCGTCAGGCGTATCTTCACCGGCTATGTCCTCAACAAACACACTGCTTTTTTTAGGAAAGTTCAGATAAAGCTGGTGCAGTATGTTAGCTGCATCCTTAAAAAAGTCTTCTATGTGTAAGTCAGCCATGGGTAACCTATATCAAGCTCTCTATTTGCTTAATTATTGTTGATACTTGCTTAAAAAATGAGCAAATCGACCGATCGCATCCTCTAACACATCTACGCGAGGAAGAAATACCACTCTCAGGTGCTGCTTGTCCTCAATGTTGAATGCGCTGCCTTGCACTAATAACATCTTTTCTTGCTTGAGGAGGTCTAGCACAAGTTGCTCATCGTCCTTGATAGGATAAATATTAGGATCGAGTTTTGGGAACAGATAGAGTGCGCCTGCAGGTTTTGTGCAGGATACGCCAGGAATATCATTTAATAGTTTCCAGGCGAGATCTCGCTGCTCTTTTAGACGACCACCCGGAAGCACCAGGTCGTTGATGCTTTGATATCCACCCAGTGCCGTTTGGATGGCATATTGCGCAGGCACGTTTGCACATAATCGCATGGACGATAACATCTCGATGCCTTCAATAAAATCGGTAGCATGATGTTTAGCACCGCTGATAATCATCCATCCCGAGCGGTAACCGGCTGCGCGATAGGACTTTGACAGCCCATTAAACGTTAGGAACACAATATCATCTGCCAGTGATGCCAAGCAGGTGTGAGTCGCTTCATCATACAGAATTTTATCGTATATCTCGTCGGCTAATACGACGAGGCCATGCTCTCTAGCCAGCTCGATGATCTGTCTAAGTACCGACTCAGAGTAAACAGCACCCGTAGGGTTGTTTGGATTAATTACAACGATAGCTTTGGTGTTTTCGTTGATTTTGCTGCGTATATCTTCAATATCCGGCTGCCAGTCTTGCTCCTCATCGCATCGATAATGAATTGCTTTGCCACTGCTTAAAGTAACCGCAGCAGTCCATAACGGATAATCCGGGGCAGGGATGAGCACTTCGTCGCCTGCATTTAACATGGCCTGCATCGCCATGACGATAAGCTCACTCACACCATTGCCGAGGTAGATGTCTTCAATTTCAACGCCAGTGATACTCTTCTGCTGAGTATATTGCATGACGGCTTTGCGTGCTGAAAAAAGTCCTTTTGAGTCACAATAGCCTTGCGCTTCCGGCAGGTTATGGATTACATCGGTTTGTATCTCTTCAGGAACGTCAAAGCCGAAGGGGGCAGGGTTACCGATATTGAGTTTAAGAACTCGGTGGCCTTCCTCTTCCAGTCTTTTGGCTTCTTTTAAAACCTCACCTCGAATTTCATAACAAACGTTGTTGAGTTTGGCTGATTTTTTGATTGTTTTCATAAAGTGTACGCCATAAATTCTACGCGAGGGTATTTCCTGATTGAGAGTAAGAACTCAGTATTGTATATAATGCAATCGCTGTTGAAAAAGTATTTAATTCAAAGAAATAGTAAATAATTTGTCTATTTGCTCAATGAGTGCTTGAAGGGAGTAAGTAACTTGAATCTATATGAAGAGATTTATCAGCGTGCGGCACGAAAATTTGATAGTCCACAGGCGTTAGAGCAAGTTTTGCCCCCGGTGTTATCGGGTGCGCAGCTTGCTTCAAAGAGTGATTCATTTTACTTATCTACGATGACGCGGAGGATATTTCAGGCCGGAATGACTCACTCTGTGATTAACAATAAATGGGCACATTTTGAAAAGGTGTTCTGGGGTTTTGATCCAGAAAAAGTAGTACTAATTGATGAGTCG
>JBFKTM010000100.1:0-8016 GCA_041636295.1 Oleiphilaceae bacterium | reverse complement strand
GGTAACCTGTTCCATCCCATCGCTCATGGTGTTGCTGCGCAATAACCGCGGCACACTGCAATACAGGTCGGGAAGAGTTCTTAAGCATCTCATATCCGATAGCGACATGCTCTCGCATGAGTTGCTGCTCTTCGAGAGTATGCCTGCCCGCCTTGTTCAGAATGCTATCAGAGATGCCAATTTTACCCAGATCATGCAACGGTGCAGCGGCTCTAAATATCTCGATATCATGATCGGCCATGCCAACCAATTTCCCGAAAAAGCTGGAAAGTTCAGCTACCCGCTGAACATGATTGCCCGTCTCCCGAGACCGGTTTTCTACTGCCTCCCCCAACAGACACACGGTTTCTCGCTGAGTATCTTCTATCTCACTCTTCAACGCCGCATTCTCAAAGGCGATGGAGGCATTGGTACAGAAAATTTCAATCAACTGCCGGTCGGTTTCGGAAAGAGGGCTAAAGTTTTCCAGATAGAGCAAATTTCTCACCCCTTGTCTGGACTCAAAAAACGCCACCAGGTGATCATCGAAATAGACGTTCTTTTGCGCGGTGTTGGCCTCACATAACGCCTTAACCACTTTAAGCGGCAAATTCTTGAGCGTATCGCCACACGCCAGGCTGGAATAGGAGCCCGTGCCAGCCATCACTTCGAAGTGGTCTTCAACCGAGGTTGCAGCAAATCCTTCCGACAATTTTACATAGGCGGCACTGCTGCGCAGGTCTAGCAGTGACGTAAGTTGCACTAAAGCGGCAGAGAAGAAACGCCGCAGTGACTGTAGTTCGAATATGGTGGCCGATGACTCAATAACCTGCTCTAATCCCTTGCGATTGTTATCCAGCGCAACGATATCCCGATAGCTTCGCAGACTAGAGTAAAGCAGGGTTTTGAGTTTGATGGCAGTAAGCTCGGTTTTGTCTTTGTAGTCATTGATATCGTAGTCGACAATCACCTGCTCTTCGGGGGCTTGGCCCGGTTGGCCGGTTCTCAACACCAGACGGGTTTTACTATTTTTTAAGGTGTCACGGATAGTGCGGACCAGGCAGAGCCCCGCATCCTCAGTCTCCATCACCACATCGACCAGCGCGACGGCAATGTCATCCTGTTCACGCAGAATTTTTTCCGCTTCCGCTGCGGAGTGGGCGCTAATCAGATTTATGCCTCGACCGGCAAACTCAAACCCGGCGAGAACCATTTGTGTGACCGAGTGCACCTCTGCTTCATCATCAATGACCAGAACATTCCATACCCCATCGACTTCACGTTCAGCAGACGGCGGAAGTTCGTCATCGGCAAATTGGAACAGCGTTTCTTTCGACATAGAGACACTAACCTATTTTTTTGATAACCCCATTCAAATGCCGTCCATAGTAGTAACTCATTCATCTGAACGGTACGGTCTACACGGTTATGTCTAAGTATAGTGTCTCTTTGAAAAGTTGCGCTTAGCCTTTATAGACTAACACGTTATCAAATCCCTCTCCCTTGAGATGACTGGCATGCAGCTGACTCATGGTGCCTTTTTCACAGTAGAGCAGATAGCGTTTTTCCCGTTCAATTTTATCGGTCTTGCTCATCAGTTCGAAAAAGGGAATATGCACGATTTCATTGTTAGTCAGGTGCAATGGGCGGCGCTCGGCTTCATCCGGGTGGCGAATATCGATGATCACATCGTCAATGGAGGGCGTCGCGACAATTTCGACATCATCGACTGAAACAACCGAGTCCATCACCTCATCAATCGACACCGCAACCCGCTCGGCAATCGCTTTCTCAAGCACGGCAAAGTCAAACTTGCCCTCTTCATGCTCAATTTTGTCCATTTTGGCGCGAGTGGTCGGACGGTCTGAAATAACGCCACAGTACTCCGGCATGGTCTTGGCGAAATCTTCGGTGCCAATTTGCGCCGAGAGCCGAATAATATCCAGCTTATCCATCGTAATCAGTGGTCTTAACACCAGCGTATCCGTCACCTTGTCAATCACCGACAGGTTTGTGAGCGTCTGGCTCGACACCTGGGCGACACTTTCCCCCGTCACTAGCGCCTGCACCCCCATCTCTCCAGCCACTTGCGAAGACGCTCGCAGCATCATCCGTTTGAGAATGACCCCCATCTGTGAGTGGTGCACACTCTTGAGAATTTCCGCAACCACCTCTTCAAAGGGGATGGTAATAAATTTAACTTTGTGGGAAGAGCCGTAACGCTCCCACAGATAGAGAGAGACCTGTTTAACGCCAATTTCATGGGCAGAACCGCCCAGATTAAAGAAGCAGAAATGGGTTCTTAAGCCACGTCGCATCGTCAAGAAAGTTGATACGGTAGAGTCAAAGCCACCGGAAATGAGTGACATCACGGTATCCAGGCTACCAATGGGGAATCCACCCAGTCCTTCAAGGCGTTTCTCAATGATATAGAGTCTATCGTCTCTGATCTCTAACTTAACCGTCACCTCCGGGTTGTGCAGATCGACCGCCTTACCGTCGGTCAATTTTAATAGACCACCACCGACATAACGCTCGACATCCCCGGATTTAAAATCATGTTTACCCGCTCGCTTAACCCGAACCACAAATGACTTACCCGCAATCATCGGGGCATAGACAGCCTGGGTCTTCTCCAGAATATCGTCAAAGTCGGTATATCCGTGCTCTTTGACTTGCAAGATATTGGCAATGCCGGGGATACGCTGCAAGGCATCAGCCACCTCTTCGCCGTACTCTGCCAAAGCCTCCGGCATCTCTACATCAATCTTGTCCCACTGCCCGATAACCTGTATATCGCCGTGAATCTGTTGCAGTATTTTCCTTATATTGGAGCGCAACTGCCTGACAAACTGCTTACGAACGGGCTTGCTCTTAATGGTAATTTCTGGAAATAGTTTGATGATAAATTTCATACTTGGCCTGTAATTCACTGAGACGAACAACGAGAAAACGGTGACATAAACGACCATTTTACCTGTTTGCCATTAATATTTCATAAATAAGGTTTATTCATTAACTTGAGCGTTGTCACGTCATGGCATCCAGAGATGACTAACCAAGTAAAAAGACCGTAGTTCTTTCATCAGCGGTTTAACAATCCACGCTACCGAAACCTTGGGAATCGACTAGACTTATAAACAAACCAATAACATAAACAATCTATTACGATAACCATTCGATTGTGCAGGGATCGATCACAACAATTGAGGCATTATGGTTAACACAGGTATTAGCGCACGCATCACCCCCGAAGGCACCATGGAGGTGTTATCACGACATGAAGTCAGCCTGTTAAAAGATAAAAGCAAACAGGGGCTTTATGACCTCTTTCGTCAATGTGCTTTAGCGGTGCTGAACTGCGGCAACGAAAGTGATGACAGTAAAGCCATCATGGAGGAGTATCGCGATTTCGACATTAAACTGGTCAACCAGCCACGGGGCATTAAGCTTGAGGTTAGCAATGCTCCCGCCAGTGCGTTTGTTGACGGCGAGATGATCAAGGGGATTAAAGAACATCTCTTCTCCGCCCTTCGTGACATTGTCTATGCCAACAGCGTATTGGCCAACAGCAGCGAATTTAACCTGTCTACATCGGATGGAATCACCAACTTTATCTTCCACCAGCTGCGCAACGCACAGATTCTGGAAGCTGGCAAACAACCGGATATTGTGGTTTGCTGGGGCGGACACTCGATTAGTCGCGAGGAGTATGACTTCACCAAAATTGTTGGCCATGAGCTAGGCCTCAGAAACCTCAGCGTCTGCACCGGCTGTGGCCCCGGCGCGATGAAGGGTCCGATGAAAGGAGCCACCATTGCCCATGCCAAACAACGCATCAATAATGGCCGTTATATCGGTATCAGTGAACCCGGCATTATTGCTGCCGAGTCACCCAACCCGATCGTTAATGAGCTTACTATTCTACCGGATATTGAAAAGCGGCTGGAGGCATTCGTGCGAACCGGGCACGCCATTATTGTCTTTCCCGGCGGGGTCGGCACGGCGGAGGAGATTCTCTATGTGCTAGGAATATTACTCCACCCGGCCAATAAGAAAGTCCCCTTCCCGGTGATTTTTGCCGGTTCACGAGAGAACGAGTCCTACTTCGAAATGATCGACACCTTTATTGGAGGAGCATTGGGCGAGGAGGCACAACGTCGTTACAAGATCATTATTGATGATCCCGTGAAGGTGGCCCAGGAAGTCAAAGCAGGCATGGACAGCGTTGCCCACTATCGACGGGTGCACCGTGACGCCTACTACTTTAACTGGCTATTAAAAATTGACCCGATTTTCCAGCAACCCTTTAAACCCACCCACGAAAACATGGCCAGCCTGCAACTTCACCGAGATCAGCCCCCTCACATCCTCGCCGCCAACTTACGACGGGCGTTCTCGGGTATTGTCGCGGGTAACGTCAAAGATGAAGGGATTCGCCGGGTAGAAAAGTTTGGTCCATTCGAGATTCACGGAGACAAGTCGATTCTTGACCCCTTGGAGAATCTACTACAGTCCTTTATTCGAGAAAATCGTATGAAGCTTCCCGGCAAGGTTTATACACCGAGTTATCGAATCGTAAATTAACAACACCAAGGAAGTCGTGGACAGATTGCAGTAGACATGTGATACAAAGGTAAAAGGTAAAAGGTAGAAGGTAGAAGGTAGAAGATAAGAGGAGACGGTGGGGATTTTAGTTAAAAAAAGCAGCGCCTTTTTAGGTGCTGCTTTTTAAAACATTTGGCTCTGCTTATTTCAAGCTGGCATAGTAAGCGGCCAAGTTGGCGATATCTGCATCACTCAGAGCAGTAGCCTGACCTTGCATAATTGCCGCCTGTCCACCGGTACGCTGCTTCGCTTTATAGGCTTTTAACGCACTAACCAGGTACTGCTCGTTCTGGCCAGCCAAGTTAGGGTAGATAGGAATCATCGCGATACCTGCTGGGCCGTGACACGCGGCACAAACACCCGATTTCGCCTTACCAGCGGCAACATCACCACCGGCATTAGCCATCATTGGAACTGATACCGCTAAAGTAGCCGCTAAAGCCAATGCAGATCTTTTAAGTGCTCTCATAATTTAATCCTCTCAGATATTGGTATTTTTCTGACTTATAACATAAAACCGTTTAGCGACCCCCTCTCCGATAGTCTGGCGAGGCAATAGCTGATTAAACGAGTTAACGATCAGCGTATGTTAAAGCGCATTATATAACCGATACTACAGTTAAAAGAAAATGACGTCTATCAAGAGTGGTGCGAGTTAACGGCCGCCACCGATGACATCAATCACACTTAAAACGTTGCTTTTCCATTACCAATCATAATCTTAGTGATTCATATTATGGTTGTTATGGGAGTTTTCCATTTCTTGTGAGTTATGCTCTTCAGGCGGTTCAGAAACAGGAAGCCGCATATCTATACGACCATGATGCTCAAATAGTAGCGTGACTGGCACAGTCTCGCCCACTTTCAGCGGCTGCTTCAGATTGATCAACATAATATGGTGGCTGGCAGGTTCAAACATCACATAGCCTTTGGCTGGAACGGTGAGGTTATCCAGCTTTTTCATCTTCATCGTGCCGCCACTCATATCAGAGCTGTGCAGTTCAGCCGCTGCGGCGACTGACGACTCAACGCCAATGATACGGTCGTCCTGCTGACTGTAATTGTGCAACATCATATAGGCCGCTGTATTAGTGGCCACCGGCGGAACCGCCCTGACCCAGGCCATATGGGCCTGTATGTCAGACTTATTACCATGGGACATCGCTGTGGCAGCGGTCGCAGCGGCCAAGCCCATGATAAATACCAGCACGCCTGTTGATAGTGGTTTAAACCATTGCATCTTTTAACCTCCATGCCTTCATTTTAATTTGGCCTTAATTCTAACGGCTAACCCGTCAAAAGAGCGACCTAGCACTGCGTCATATTGTCGCAGATAGCCTTGATTAATGAGATGCTTATGATTCATCTCAACTTATGGTCTGTTAACTTGATCGAACTCCAAACTAATATCTGAAAACAGCGTATAGTACGCTCGTTGCTTGCTATGCGTTATAACGAGCGATAACCTATCGCCCATTTACTATCGGTTTCCAACAAGAGATATTCATGAGCCTGAACGACGCCCTCAACCATCACTCAACGTCCAAGAAAGCCGTTCTGCTGGTCAATCTTGGCACCCCTGATGCGCCGACCAAACCCGCCATCCGACGTTACTTGAAAGAGTTCTTAAGTGATAGACGTGTGGTGGAAGTTCCCAGGCTGATTTGGTGGTGGGTGCTTAATCTGGTTATTCTAAACTTTCGCCCAGCTAAACTGGTACCGAACTATAAAAAAATCTGGCAAGGCGGTGACTCCCCTATTCGTCACATCACCGATCAGCAAGTCATTAAATTACAGCAAAGGCTAAATCAGTGCGACAACATCGGCCCCATCAAGGTAGCCGCCGCCATGACCTATGGTAACCCTTCTTTTAAAAACGTACTGCAGCAGTTGCAAACCGAGGGCTACGAACAGGTGTTGGTTCTACCGCTCTTCCCTCAGTACTCGGCCACCACCACAGCCGCCGCCTGGGACGCACTAAGTCGCGCCATGGGCGAGATGCGTGACATCCCGCAGATACACTTTATCAAACGCTATTATCAACACCCTCGCTATATTGAAGCCCTTGCACACAGTGTACGCCAACACTGGAAAACAACCGGACGACAGGCCAAGCTGTTTTTCTCGTTTCACGGTATTCCCAAAGCCTATACCGAGCAGGGCGACCCCTACGACAAAGAGTGTATCGAGACTGCACAACAGGTTGCAGCGGCATTGGCTCTTTCTGATGACCAGTGGCAACTGGGTTACCAGTCACGGGTGGGTGCAGCGGAGTGGCTCAAGCCCTATACCGACGAAACCATGAAATCGTTGGGTAGCACCCAGCTCAAAGGATTGGATGTTATCTGCCCCGGGTTCTCGGCCGACTGCCTGGAGACATTGGAGGAGATCGATGAAGAGAACCGGGAGTATTTTGAAGAGGCAGGCGGCACCGATTTCCATTACATACCGGCGCTGAACGACCAAGACGTTCATATAGACCTGCTAGAAGCCCTGGTTAAAGAGAATTTGTAGCTTGTAACTTGTAACTTGTAACTTGTAACTTGTAACTTGTAACTTGTAAGTATGCACTGAGCTATTGGATCGCCGCACAAGCGGCAATCCACTAACGATATTTACTATAAATCTCGTCGATCACACCACTCTCTTTTAACGTCTTAATGGCAAAGTTAATCGACTCAATAGCGGATGATTTGGATGGGTGAATACGCAACATAATATCCACCGAACCAATCGCATCCCCGATAACGAGTGCTTTGTATTGGTCGTCTATCTTAATACGATACTGCGCGGCTTCTTTCCGGATGAAGGCGGCATCCAAACGGCCACTGGCCATCTTTAACATCAACTTGTCTTCATCCTGGCTGTCCTGGCGAGAAATCTTATTTGATGCAAATGCCTCCATATAACCCGGGTAGAAAAACCCTTTAATGGTGCCGACTTTTAACCCGGCCAAGTCGTTCGCACTGCTAACGGGTTTAAGCGCCCCCTTTTGGAACAACACCACATCATCAGCTTTGGCAAAGGGAATTGTAAACTCACCCGGGACGTTTGAGTCAGCACGCCACACCGGATTAATGCCAGGCTCCACGTGTACACTCCCTTCCTCAAACAACACCATGGCACGCTTGGTCGGATAGTGCACAAATTCAAACTGATGACCGGAAACCTGGCCTATTTCATTCAGTAGATCCACATAGATGCCAGTGTTGGCATCCCCTTTAGGAAAGAACAGTGGCGGTGAACCGCCATCATAGAGCACGACTTTGAACGTGTCTGCACTCACTGAAAACGCGAACATTAATCCAACGAATATTGTTGTTACTAAGCCACATAAACGGTTGTACATCGTGCAATCTCCACTTCAGATTCATTCACATCTGAATAAAGTTTAGTCAACACATCTGGAAACGCGAATACTGGGCAGCC
>JBFKTM010000099.1:0-8098 GCA_041636295.1 Oleiphilaceae bacterium | reverse complement strand
GACCAGCAGCGTACCGACGGAAATCATTACTAGATTGGCCGTGGTGAGCTTGAGTGTTGGGCTGGCCAGTACACCGACAGCCCCCATGGCAATGGTAAACAGCGCTAATGGCCACAGCCAGGGAATAGCAATATTAGCCAGTGGGCCGGCATCGGCACCAAAAATCACGGTGTGAACTCGCAGAATGCTGTAGATACCCACTTTGGTCATAATGGCAAACAGTGCCGCTACCGGAGCGGGGGCGGCACTATAGGTGCGAGGTAACCAGAAGTGGAGGGGGAGCAGAGCGGCTTTAAGGCCAAATACGACCAGCAACATCAGCCCCCCAGCTTTGGCTAATGCTTGCTCACTCTCAGACAGAGTCTGCACTTTGAGCGCCATGTCGGCGATGTTCAGTGAGCCAATCGTGCCGTAGAGTATGCCGAGGGCAAATAAGAAGATGCTGGAGCCTGCCAGGTTGAGAATGACATAGTGAACACTGGCTTTGGTTTTCTGTTTGCCCCCACCGTGGATTAATAACGCGTAAGAGGCAATCAGTAGAATTTCAAAAAATACAAATAAGTTAAATATATCACCGGTTAGAAAGGCGCCATTGATCCCCATAACCTGGAACATGCAGAGTGGATGAAAAAACATCCCGCCCTCATCATCACCCGCCGAGGCATAAAGTTGGGCTCCCAACGCCAGAACAGCGGTGAGCAGTACCATCATGGTGGAGAGCCGGTCGGCAACCAGCGCGATACCATAAGGCGGTTGCCAGTCACCTAGTACATAGAGTTGCGTACCCTGTTGGTGACTGGTGAGCAACAGCACTATGGCAATAAACACAATGGCAAGGTTAACCGTGGTGGCGGTAATACGGTGGCGGGTTATTGACTGGTTGAGTGGTGGCAGCAACATCAAGGCCCCGGCCAATAGGGGCAACAGAATAGGTAAAATCGGTAGGTGTTGCATTATTGGCCTCGCTTGAGAGGTCGGTAAACGGAGGTTGACGGCTGTGGAATGCGACCATCAACATGGTCACTGCCTTGGTCTGCATAAGAGCGCATGGCTAGAATCACCACAAAGGCGGTCATGGCAAAGCCAATTACGATGGCCGTCAACACTAGTGCCTGAGGGAGCGGATCCGTGTAGCTGGCAGATTGTCCGAGTACGGCAGCACTATTCATTTTTAGGCGACCACTGGCGAATAGAAACAGGTTGACCGCATAGGAGAGCAGCGTCAGCCCCATAACCACTGAAAAAGTACGGCCTCGTAAGGTGAGAAAAATGCCACAGGTGGTCAGCACCCCAACACAAAATGCATATACGCCTTCCATTAATCGTGTCCTCTTATATCAAAGCGCTCACTGGTTGTCAGTTTGCCCAGGTTTGCCAGTATCAACATCGTGGCACCTACAACGGTGAGATATACACCCAAATCAAACAGTATGGCACTGGCTAGTTCGAACTCACCAATCCAGGGTAAGTGAAAATGGTCGAACCAGGTGGTCAGAAACGGACGTCCAACCAGCCAGCTACCTAGGCCGGTGAATGTGGCGATTAATATGCCCCCGGCGATCAACCACTGGTAGTCGATCTTCAATCGTGGTTTGATCCATTTAACACCATGGGCGATATACTGCTGAATAATCGCAACGGAGGTAATGAGGCCCGCAATAAAACCGCCACCAGGCAGATTGTGGCCCCGCAAGAAAATATAGGCGGACACTAGGAGTGCAAGGGGTAATAGACTCTGCGAGATCATCTCCAGTATCATCGGGTGGGGGTCATTACTCCAAGGGCGTGCCTTTTCATCACTAATCGGTACATAGAGGCGCATGCGAGCCATTAACTTAAAGATACCGAGCGCTGCGATCCCCAGTACTGTAATCTCGCCCCAGGTGTCGAATCCGCGAAAATCGACCAGAATGACGTTAACGACGTTAGTGCCGCCGCCACCGGTTTTGCTATTCGCCAGAAAAAAGTCGGAAATGGTATCCAGTGGACTGGTCAGAATGGCATAACTAATAGTGCCAATGACGCCACCAATCAGTGCGGATACGAGCAGGTCACGACTGAGTCGACTGGGGCTCGACTCTTTCTGGGTGCTCTGGGGTAGAAAGAATAGCGCCAGTAACAATAAAATGATGGTCACAATCTCGACGGCCAGCTGTGTTAAGGCCAGGTCAGGCGCAGAAAAACGGGCAAATATTAGCGATACTACCAGGCCGACGACTGAGAGAAACAGTAGTGCAATAAAGCGTGAGCGATGCCAGAACACCGTGGCCGCTGCACTCAGTATCAATACCCCGGCGCCGGTCAGGGCGATGCCATCAAGGGGGATTTCGGAGCGAGAGCCGGTATTCTCATGTAGCCCAAGCAGCGGACCGGCAGCCATCACCAGTGTCATCAGAAACAGTAGTGAGATATAACGCTGCAGAGAGCCATTTTCCAGCGTAGCGACAGTTTTCTGGCAGAATTGCACGATGGACTGGATCACGCCTTCGAAAATATGCTTGGCATCCGGCTCCTCAAAGTGTGACTGAAACTGGAACAGGTGACGCCGGTTGTAGTAAATAATGAGACCGCCCGCCATGGCCAGCAAACTCATAAACAGGGGGATGTTAAAGCCATGCCAGACCGCCAGGTTGTATTCTGGAAGCTCGCCAGCCAATACCGCATAAGAGGCCACGTTCAACAACCCTTCAACGACATAACCGGGAAAGATCCCAACCAGTAAACAGAGTGTCACCAGAATCTCTACTGGGACCTTCATATAACGGGGTGGTTCTTTAGGTGTTTTTGGCAGACCAATAGGCTCGCCATTGAAAAAGACATCGTGGATGAAACGCAGCGAATAAGCGACTGAAAATGCGGCACCTACAGTTGCGAGTAGTGGTACGATCCATGAGAGCGAACCCAGCATGCTCTGATTCAGGGTGGCAACAAAAAACATCTCTTTGGATAAGAAACCATTGAAAAGCGGCACACCGGCCATGGAGAGTGCTGCCACCATCGCCAACGTTGCGGTATAAGGCATGTATTTCCAGAGCCCATTGAGTTTACGCATATCTCGTGAGCCGGATTCATGATCGATAATACCTGCAGCCATGAACAATGACGCCTTGAAAGTGGCATGGTTAATAATATGGAATATCGCTGCAACGGCCGCCATGTCACTATTCATGCCTAGTAACAAGGTGATCAGGCCCAGGTGACTGATAGTTGAATAAGCCAATAAACCTTTCAAATCATGTTTGAATAGGGCGATATAAGCCCCTAAAAGCAGTGTAGCCAATCCGGTTAAGCTGACGATCATGAACCAGAGATCGGTGCCTGCTAGAACCGGATAAAAACGCGCCATCAGGAAGATACCGGCTTTTACCATGGTTGCGGAGTGTAAGTAAGCGCTTACTGGAGTTGGCGCTGCCATAGCATGGGGCAGCCAGAAGTGAAACGGAAACTGTGCCGACTTGGTAAACGCACCCAGCAGCACCAGAATCAATACGACCGGATAAGCCGCATGTGCACGTATCAGGTCACCGCTGGCCAACACCGTATCGAGATGGTAGCTACCGACGATATTGCCGATCATTAGCAGTCCGGCCAACAGCGCCAACCCGCCGGCCCCGGTAATGGTGAGCGCCATTCGCGCCCCTTTGCGGGCGTCAGATTTATGGGACCAGAAGCTGATCAGCAGAAATGAACTGATACTGGTGAGTTCCCAGAACATCCATAGCTGAATCAGATTATTTGACATCACGATGCCTACCATCGCCGTCATAAACAGGATCAGATAGGCGTAGAAACGCCCCATGGAGTCTTTGGCAGACAAGTAGTAGCGGGCATAGAGAATGACCAGTAACCCGATGCCTAGAATAAGCAGTAAAAATAGTAAGGTCAGTCCATCCAGACGGAATGCCAGTTGTAGCCCCATGGCGGGTATCCAGTCGATGGTCTGGCGAATGACCTGACCATCAAATACCTCGCCCAGATTCATGAACACCAGCAGCAGTGCCCAGGCCGGTAGTATGGCGACGGACAATGCACAAATACTGCGGCCAAATCGGTCGGTTAATAGCGGAACCATCGTGCCGAGCAGAGGTAACAGTACAATCCATAGCAGGTTCATTGTCGTGAACGACTCCAAAATTGTGTGGGGAATGATAGCGCTGAGAGTGGTTTATACTAATAAACCCGCAGAGAGTAAAGGTGGATAACGGGTAATAAGCCATTCTAAATAGAGGACTGTGGGGATTTTACGTCGGCTGGGAGTGCCTTTTACCCAGATTTATTAGTCAAAAGTGGCTGCTTTTGGCGAATTCTGGACGACGGGAAAGACTAATAGCGTTACCAAAATAGTGAGGTGTTTTAAGTGAATAAATCTGATTTGAAATCAGGGCGTTATTGTATTTCATTTTAGTTCGCCGAAAATTTACTGCAATACGCACTACAAATGACATAACCATGTGATTAACGGCTATCGAATAGCGCTATCAATTCTCAGCGGCTGAAGCCGCAGCCGCTGAGTTGGTTGTCGTCTCTAGATTATATGCACCTTACCATCGGGTGATGCCAATGGATTGGTAATGGTTGAATCCAACCCTTGTAATATCGCTTCGGGATGGTTTTGGGTCATCAGCGTAGTCATCTCTTCAACATCTTTTTTTCGAAGGTCAATCATTATCAGGTACTGGCCCTTTTCAATGGACTGATTGAAACGTCGAATTTTATAATTTTCACTGGATATGCCGCCGATACCGCCGACCCAGGCACCGACCAGTATGCAGAATAAACTAATGGCCAGCCATGCGCCCATCGCCAGATTGAATGGGTTGGTAATGGCTAAGGGCGCAATCAGAGAGCAGCCAATTAGCCCGCCAAGAATAACGCCCCGTTCGACAAAGCGAACCAAATCGGTTCGGTAGAGCGAGTTTGCTGAGTGTAGTTGATGGGTATAGAGGCCGGTCTCATTTTTACTGACAATATGAAAACGCCAGTCGCTAATGCCACGACTATGGAGGTCGTTGGAAATTGCTTCAACGCTTGTTAATGTGGACGTTAAATAATACAACCGCTTCATTATCCACCTCCGCGAATGCTAAGTGATAGTTTATTAAAGTATAGAAGCTGGTAAGGCCAGGCAGGCGGTGCTGTTAGACTAAATAGGGTTAAGAAATTCGCCAATAGACCTTAGGGGTTTAAGGTTTCTGCCTGATGGATACCAAGCGCTTCTCTAACTATTCTGCCCATACCGCATATTCATTACCGTTTGGGTCTGCGAAGTGAAAACGTCGCCCTCCAGGAAATGAAAATGTCGGCTTAATGATAGTGCCGCCAGCTAACGTGATGCGCTCTTGAGTCGTTTCCAGGTTATCGCTGTATAACACAATCAACGGACTACCCGATTGGGTTGATACGGTCAGCTCGGATGTAAAAAAGCCACCATCGATTCCCTGATCGACGAAGCCACTATAGTCCGGGCCAAAATCTTGAAAGGTCCAACCAAAAACTTCACTAAAGAAACGTTTGGTTGAGGTGATGTTTTTAACCGGGATTTCAATATAGTTGACCTGATGGTGCTTGTTCATTGCTTTAACCTGAAACGAGTCGCCATTGTTAATGCGTCTCTTTGTTAATGACTCTTTTTATTAATGACTCTTTTTATCAATGATAATGGGGTTGCTTGATTTATTCCAAATCATATCCCATATTTTAGAGTATGGCTCGGCTATGGAGGATCGCTCAGCATCGAGCATGGAATCAGGATTCCGTTAGCCTCAAGTGCCGAGCCTAACGCTGTGTAGGACGACTGCTAGGTATAGTTCGGACGTGTGTGTGACACCTTCACCAGAAGTATCACGTAGGATACTCGGCTTCTCCTGCACAATCTGAAATGCCACGTCTTATGCCTGTATTTCCCAAGCTGCCTATCTGGGGCGAACTACATATTGGGATAGTTAGGCCCACCGCCACCCTCCGGGGCCACCCAGGCGATATTTTGTGTCGGATCTTTAATATCACAGGTTTTACAGTGCAGGCAGTTTTGTCCGTTAATCTGTAGTTGTTGCCCACCCTCTTTTTCCACTATTTCATAGACTCCCGCAGGGCAGTAGCGTTGCGCCGGTTCGTCATACAGCGCAAAATTGTGTTCGATGGGAGCCTGTTGATTCTTGAGTTTCAGATGACAAGGTTGGTCCTCTTCGTGGTAGGTATTAGACAGAAACACAGAACTTAGTTTGTCGAAGCTAATTTCATTATCGGGCTTAGGATAAGTAATCGGGCGTGACTCAGAGGTGCGTTTTAGTGACTGAAAATCATGTTGCTGGTCTTGGAGGGTGAAAGGCAGCTTGCCTTTGAAAAGACCATAGTCAATAAATGAAAATACAGCACCGAGCAACATGCCGAAGCGGTGCATGGCGGGTGCCACATTGCGTGACAGATGGAGTTCACGATAAACCCATGACTGTTTAATGCGTGTTTCGAAGTCGTGTAACACGGTCTGCCTTGCATCACCAGCCACTATGGCATCAACAATAGTTTCGGCGGCCAACATACCGGTTTTCATGGCGTTGTGAGAGCCTTTGATTTTGGGGTAATTCATGAACCCGGCTTCACATCCAGAGAGCAGCCCTCCGGGAAAGCATAGTTTAGGTAGTGCTTGCAGGCCTCCTTTGTTAATTGCACGAGCACCATAGCTGATTCGTTTTGCGCCTTTGAGATAGTGTGCAATTTGAGGGTGATGCTTCCAGCGCTGCAACTCATCATAGGGGCTCAGGTGGGGGTTGCTGTAATTGAGGTCGGTAATAAGCCCCAGACTCACTTGGTTATTGTCGGCATGATAGAGAAAAGCTCCACCGGTCGCTCCGTTTTCAGCCAGTGGCCAGCCAAAACTGTGAAGGGTTTTTCCGGGGTGGTGACGAGATGGGTCGATCTGCCACAGCTCTTTTATCCCCAGGGCATAATGCTGGGTGCCAGAGTGTTGGTCCAGTTTAAATTTGGTGATTAACTGCTTGCCCAGATGGCCACGACAGCCCTCGGCGAATAGTGTGTATTTGCCTTGCAATTCGATGCCTGGCTGATAACTTTGTTTTGGTTTACCCTCATGATCGACGCCCATATCACCGGTGGCGACCCCGGTCACGCGGCCCTGTTGATCATAGAGAATTTCACTGGCAGCAAATCCGGGGAAAATATCGACACCTAATATCTCGGCCTGTTCCGCCAGCCAGCGGCAGAAGTTGCCAAGGCTGATGACATAGTTCCCTTCGTTGTGGATAACGCGGCTAGCCAATAGCGAGGGGAACCGAAGTGACTGATTGGCCCCGGTAAAATAGTAGACCTCGTCACTGGTAACCGGTACATTTAAGGGCGCCCCTCGTGCTTTCCAGTCTGGAAACAGTTCATCCAAGGCGGTGGATTGCAGTAGCGCCCCTGATAGAATATGGGCACCGACTTCCGACCCTTTTTCAACGACACAGACACTGATTTCAGTTTGGCGCTGAAGGCTAAGCTGCCGAATACGACAGGCGGCTGATAGTCCGGAGGGGCCGGCTCCGACAATGATGACATCGTAATGCATCTGCTCACGAGTGGTGTTTGCTACGGTCATAATGAATTTCCTCAGAGTCTGAATCTTGTTGTTATAAGCCGCTTTTGGCGAGCGGTAAGATCAGTCTATGAGTGGCGCCGGTATTGCGCATCACCTCTAGGGGTGAGCGCAGGGGTGAACAAGGGGTTATTTAGTGTCCGTCCAGAAACACCGAACTTTTGAAAAATGTTCCGTTGTAGGTCGGGTTTTAACCCGACAAATCAGTATCTTAACGGTAATCATTGTCGGGTTACCAAAAGTAGGCGCTCTAGGCGAAACCCGACCTACGCTAAAAATAGTCGTTTCTGGATGGGCACTATTTAGTCGCCCCCATTTTTACCAATGCTTGGGTGCGATTCTCCACACCGATCTTCCCATACAGATTGCGAATGTGAACTTTAAGGGTGTTGAGTGAAATATGCAGTTGGTCGGCAATGGCTTTGTTGGTGAGCCCTTGAGTGACCAGCGTGAGAACCTCCTTTTCCCGTTGGGTCAGGGGCTCGGCACCTTGAACTAAGACCGTGT
>JBFKTM010000098.1:0-8244 GCA_041636295.1 Oleiphilaceae bacterium | reverse complement strand
GCTATTACCGATTGGACTCTTGCTTTTGCTTGTTCAAGCTCGGCAAACCGATTATCAAATACTTCTTTAGATAAGGTATTTTTTGCACTTAATGTATCTGCTCGTTTATAGCTGATTTCAGCTAACTTAAGTTGGCTCTGAACCACGGTAAGTTCGGCGTTTAGTCGCTTTATCTCCGCTTTAAAAGGGCGGCTATCAATAAAAAACAACGGCATGCCTGCTTCAACAATAGAGCCTTCCTCAAAGGCGACTGTTTCAATGTAGCCCGAAACACGAGGGCGTAACGCCACACTTTGAGGCGATTCTAACCGCCCCGTAAATTCATCCCACTCAGTTAGTCTTTGGTGCACTACTGGGGCTACAGATACGACAACAGGCGTTGCGTTTTGTTGTGCTTGCGGTATCTCTTCACAGGCTATTAGTAGAGCTATGCTTGATAAAACAACGCTCAATTTGATGTGTTGAATTAAAGACATGGTGTTCCCTCACTGGATTTTTGATAGAAGCAAGTATGCTTTTCCGTTTTAAATAAATATAATTATTAATTTGTATGTATTACATCACTAAAAGTGATGTATAGCTTTAAATGTCTTTGCGGAGGTTTGGAAATAGTGCGCCACCAGGAATTAAATCTACTTGTTATTTTTGACGCCATAATGACAGAGGGTTCGATAACTCGTGCCGCTGATCGATTAGCCCTCACTCAACCGGCTGTATCAAACGCGCTATCTCGAATGAGAGAAATTTGGAAAGACGAGCTTTTCGTAAAAGATGGTCGCACCATTCAGCCCACCATTTACGCTCAAAATCTATGGATACAGATAAAAAAGCCATTACACCAATTAGTCGAGGCGGTAGACCCCAACAGTTTCGACCCTGCGACTGCCAAGCGCACATTTCGCATTGCTGCTGCCGATGTCATTATTGATATCACTTGGCGTCCACTTCGCAAGTTAATTGAAAAAGAGGCGCCTAACATAAATATTCATGCGGTTCCCTACACCATACTTAATGCGGAAGATGTGTTACACAATGCTGAAGTTGACTTGGTTGTAGGCGGTACCGCTGCCACGGGAAATGTCATACGCAGTGAGTATTTATATACGCCCTGTTTCATCTGCGTTATGCGCCCGGGACACCCTCTTGCTAAAGCAAATTTGTCACTTGAGGAGTTCGCAAATGCTGAGCATTTATTGGTTTCTTTGTCTGGTGATGCCTCGGGCCTTACTGATCAGGTGCTATCTCAACATGGGTTGTCGCGAAGGATAGCTATGACAGTAAACCACTTTTCTGCCGTTCCTGATTTACTCAAAGAGACCAACTTAATAGCAATTGTGCCATCAACAGCCGTTAACGATGCGATTTTTAGAGGTGAATTGGCCGTTATTGAACCGCCCATTCAAATGGTTCCGAATCATGTCTCCAGCTTTTGGCATAAACGGCAAGAGGGAGATCAAGGTCTAGTGTGGTTACGAAAGCACGTTAATAGCATAATTAAATCCAGAGCCGAGTCACACTTCGAGGCATTGAATCGAGTCGTGGGTAAAGGCCAGAGCTAGGCCGCACTCCAGTAACTATTTAATAAAGAGTCGTCACCGTAGGAGGAGCTAACCGCTAATCGTCCGTTTGGTTAAATAGAATCTTTAACCAATCAAGCAATGCTCGATAGCTATGTTGTTTAGCTTGGTTTGGTTTCGTCACTAAATAAAAGGCTTCTTTCATTGAAATGAACTGGTCTGAAAGTGTTGTTAAACGGCCTTCAGAAATAGCGCAGCTGGAAATCGGGAAAACGCCAAATGCAATACCCAGGCCTGCTTCCGCCGCCTTTATGCCTGCTTCGTAGGAATCAAAATATAACGCCTTCTTCGGCTTAAACTGAAAATTGATGTGATCCATAAAGCGTTGCCAGTCATTCACATGCGTTCGAATATGGATTAGCGTTTGCTGCTCCCAATCAGACAATGAGTTAATAGGGTGCTGATCAAAATAACCGCTTGTTGCCACTAAGCTGGATTTGGCGCGAGCAATCTTTTCTGCCTGATAATCCCCCCAGGGTGGCACTCCAAATCGAATGGCGGCGTCTAGTTCCGTAGACGCCAGATCTTCTATCTGCATCCCCGTTTCGACCACTAGATCCAGATTGGGAAAGCGCTCTTGGAATTGATGAAGCCGGGGGATCACAATTTGGTTGGCAATATAGGGAATCATGCTGACTTTTAAGGTCGATGAAAAGTAGTGCTCTGCAAATTGTGAGTAGGCGGATTTATAACCGTTGATGGTTTTGGCCGCTAATTGATAAAAATCATTACCTGCATTAGTGAGTGTGAGCGACCTTTTTTTGCGGCTAAATAATAATAGGCCGAGGTGCTGTTCCAGGGCTTTTATTTGTTGGCTGACCGCAGATGGTGTCACATTAAGTTCTTCTGCGGCCACTTTAAAACTGTTGTTTTTAGCGGCTGCAACAAATGCTGTCAGGTACTGAATGGGCGGTGTTCGGTGAGTTGTAGGCATAATAAGTAAACGTCCACCTCAATAGAGCTGACAAGTGACAGTAAGTAAGAGTAATTGTTGAACTGATCATAACAGCCATAGATTAGAATCTCTAATCTAATCGTAAGATTTTACCGTTTGTAAAAGTGGCGGTTTCTATAGACTATAAGGTCCATCGGTTTCCGGGGAGAAGTATCCCTTAATCTAATAGAGAGGAGAGCAAAGGTGCCAGGCAACTACATAGATCTTAAACAAGCACAAGAGCAACAGGGCCTGCGTATGGTCGTTGTGGCAGGCATACCTAGCCCGTGGAGTGAAGCCGCGAAAGGTATCTTCCACGTTAAACAATTGCCTTGGTCTGCTGTTCGTCACGACCCCCGTGATAGTGATATGGCAAACTGGACGGGTTCTCGTAGTGCGCCTGTGGTCATGTATAACAACGAAGCCCCCCGTTCTGGCTGGGCAGAAATTCTGTTACTCGCAGAGCGACTCTCGCCTGAACCGGCGTTGTTGCCAAAAGATGCAAAAGAGCGCGCACTGGCCCTGGGTCTTTGCCATGAAATTTGCGGCGAGATGGGGCTAGGGTGGTCGCGCAGGCTTGAAAGTGTTCACAAAGGGTTGATTGGCGTGGGAGGATTTCCAGAAGAAATTGCCAAATATCTAGCCTCGAAATACGGATACCAAAAACAACAAGCTCCTGGATATGGTCAACGTGTTGTTTCACTATTGAAGATGCTAGGCGAGTGTTTACATGCTCAACGGGAAGTCGGTAAACCATTCTATATCGGTTCTGAGTTGTCTGCTGTAGATATCTACAGCGCGACGTTTATGGCCTATTTCAAACCCCTGCCACCGGAGCAGTGCCCTATGCTGGACATTATTCGCCCTGTTTTCGAGTCACTTGATGGACCCATTGCAGAAGCGCTAGATCCGATACTAATTGAACATCGTGACTTCATTTACTCAGAGTATTTGGAGCTTCCTCTTTCGCTTTAATAGCATTGTGAATTTCTATTTTCATGATGGGGTTTTTTAATCGCTGCTCTGAATATGGTCGTTAAAGAGGGCCGTGTGCTGGTAATTGATGTAGGCATTCCTGTTTAAGAAATCTCAGTCTGGTGGGGTCATAGTGTCAGACGTCGTTACAAAAGCCCTGGCGACAACGGTTTGCCTGGGGGGCGTATAATTTTGACTTTGATGGGGATAAGTTTCGATAGAAAAAAAGATCAGCGATTAAAAACGCCGGCATGGATAGCACGGGACTAACTAACATTTTATCGGAGGGGTAACAAAGAGCGAGAGTTGGTACGCATAATGGTCTGGTATTGACCGTTCACCAGTAACTTACCAATGGCTGTATTTATTTCCGTTAGTAGTCTTGGGCCTTGTGGGCCGCGAACGGCAAAACATCCAAATGACAAATCGAAAATATCCCCGTGATGTACGTTGTTGATATTCTCTTTTAGTAATTCAGCTGAAACCGCTGCTTTCCAATAGATCAACGCATCGATTCGTTTGATACTTAACTTTTTAAGGTTAGCGCTAATCGAAGGCGTATGATCAATCTGTAGGTGAGGGAATCGCGTGGATAGACCAAAGGACTCTTCATGACCAAGGGGGAGGGCGAGTATGCCTTGTAAATTAGCCAGATCTTCCACTGAATTAATTGTTGGATTGTCAATATGAGTATAAATGGCTTTGCCCACAACGCTGACAGGGGCTGAGAAGAGCGCATTTTCTAAGGCTCGATCTCCGAGTAAAGCAGGAAATTCGATATCAACCTTACCTTCATTGAACAAGCTATCGGCCCGTGCCCAAGGGGCATATTGAATATCAATGGTAATGTTGGCAATTTTCAGTTCATCTATAATGGCGCTTAAGAATTTATCGCCTGCACCCTCTTTATCAGGTTGCAAATAACCTGCTGCTGGTCCGACTACCAGTTTAAATGTTTGTGCCTGGCAATGGCTGAAAAGTGTTTGAAGAACTAGCGTGAAAATAACCGATATAAGCAAACACGTGAAATAAGTAAATGAGTTTGTGCGTGTAAATAATAGTGAACGCATACCGTTAGTCTCGTCACGTTACTGTTTAATGGCACTTAATTAAGAGTAGATAATAAATTGTGCTTTGCTCAAGTTTCTTTGTTGTATATGCGGCAGCTGTCTGTCACTGGACACTACACAAGCTCCCCCGTTCTAAATATCTTGTCTGTGAAATCATCATAACGCTGTCATAAATTTCCGCTTAAATGAGCGACTTAATGCGGCATGTGTACATTATTGACTGGTGTTGGCGGGCTCAGTTGCAATATTTGGTTGATTAGTATTGTAGATCGTTTTTTTTGGTGTGTTTTTGGAGAAGCCGCGAGTTTCTATTTATTTATCATGACTCAGCGTTACTCTAATACGCTTGTAGTGACTCGCCAGCGGACTCTTAACTAAATACTAACCCTTTCTCGAGGTGCTCTTTTATATAGAGATCATAGCTGCCATCTATCAGTACATCTTTAATAAGAAACTGTTTCTGCTCCCCTTGTTGTTGAGCATCCCCCAGATTTATCACTCTAGGTTTCTGGCGCTGCTTATTTGAATTCAAGTGAACCATCACTTTAGGGAGTCGGCGGTTTTTGTAGTTGGTCGATATAACGAAACCTACCTCCCCATTTTTAAGTTCAACAACACTACCCGGCGGATAGAGGCCTATGCACTGAATAAACTGTAATACCAGTTTGTCATCAAAGTGGGTGCCTCTTTTGGCATACAAGTAACGCATTGCATCAAGGGAGGTCTTTGCTGGGTTTCCGGGTTGATTCGTCGTAATGTTATCGTATGTATCCACGATGGCGACTATGCGTGTATTGATTGAAATACCGATATCTTTAATGCCCCTCGGATAACCACTGCCATCAAGGTGTTCATGATGACAATGAGCGACGTCGGTTGCACCGCTGAAGAGGGTTGGGTGAGACATTAATATATTTCGACCATGAATCGTATGCGATTTCAGAATTTCGTTTTCTTGCTCAGTGAGCTCTCCGTTTTTTTTAAGAATTTCAGGCGGTATTTTCATTTTCCCTATGTCTTGGAGTAGGGCGCAAAGCCCTATCTGGTGAAGCTCCACAACGTCGAGTTCCAGGTAGCGGCCAAAGGCGATAGCAACGACCGCCGTATTAAGGCAGTGGTCCGCAATCTGGCTATTAACACTTCTGATTTTGCTTAACCACATGAGGGCATCGGGATTTCGAAGGATGCTATCGACACACTCTGCTACTGTGCTCTTTGCTTTCTCGGCGTCTAGCGCATTGCCAAGTCGTACTTCATCCAAAACACTTTTAGTTACACTACGTGCGTGTTTGAACACACCACCGGCCGTTACATGCTCTTGTTCGAGTGATACTTTATGAATATAGCGCGGTTTACGCTGGGTGTTTGAAACGGCCCTCTCTTCCGGGGGAATGTAAACCTCTTGTACCGAATCGATGTAGACGTATTCACAAAACTCCTGAACCAGATCGATATGTTCTTGAGTCTCGATAATAAAACCCTGCATTAAAAATGGGGTTTCAAGCCAGGGGCGGTCTAACTCGCTTACAAACATACCAATCTCAAGATGAGATGCTGGCACCTGTTTCCGTTTTCCCTCTTTGGATAGGTAACCTTTTTTTACTACGGTTGTTTTCATAAGTAGACGCGTTCATCATCTGGGCTATAAAGAACTACTCATGTGAGCAGCGCTCTGGTCATGCGGTTATCACTATTTTAGTTAACTGTGCGGAATTACTCTGCTAAATTTTGTAAGTATTCATCAAAATAGAACATTAATCAGTAAATGCCTGATAGGCTGTTTGTTCTAACCTCAGCATATGAAAAAGAAGCAATATGGAATGTCAACAAAGTAAGGTGGAACAACTGATTGAAGGTGCAGCAAGGTACCATCATACCGAACTATATCTAAGTTACTGTGATATATCAGAATTACCTGACGCGCTATTTCAGTTGACACACCTTCGCGAGCTCATTCTTACGGGCAATGAAATTGAATTTATCCCCGAAGATATATCGAAATTGTCACAGCTAAGAGTATTGGATATAGCGGGTAATCGTGTAAGGACGCTACCCAACGCAATAACCCGTCTTTCGTTCCTGCAACGTCTTGAGCTTGCATCTAATGAGATAACGCAACTACCAGAATCAATTGAAAAGCTAACAAATCTGGATTACCTCGACTGTTTTGGAAATCAACTCAGAACCCTCCCTGGTGGTCTGGCAAAGTGCCACAATCTGACAGTACTCCGGTTGGCCGAGAACGAACTATCAACACTCCCGGCCTCACTGGGAGCGTTGTCACAGTTAAGAATCCTGGATTTAAGTGATAATGAGCTCACATCGTTGCCGGATTCCATGGTTCGTCTTACACGACTTACCGAGCTACATTTGAATGGGAATTTGTTGAATTTGCCGGTGCACATTATTTCAAAACTGACTTATCAACCGGTGGCGCTAGTGGCAGCTTATATCGATGTGAAAGAGAAAGAGCGTATTGAGCAGCAAGTTAAAGAGGACGAAATAGCGAAGAAAACCAAGCAACACAAAAAGGTATTTGACTGGATTCGTGAGCAGCAGTTACTCATAGAACATTATCATTTTTCTTCTGAGTCGGTAGAACTTAAATTTGAGCTTAGCGGTAGAAGTAACCTTGCTCAACTTAGCGAAGCGATGTCGTTAGTTGGTCAGATGGTATCTGAACTTGCGGTTACATCAAATAAGTTGTTGTCTGAGTTAGGCGTGACCAACAGCATAAAACCGGGAGCCATTGCTATGTTAAATGAGACCCTGTCTTGCTCCGCAGTAAATTGGTTGGAGGACCAGCAGGGGGGCATATTAACGGTCACTCTGCAGGCCCCACCTATACAGCAGAAGTTAGTGGCACTGACATGTTCATTGTGGATGATGCAGTTTCAATATCGTGAAATGGATAGCGATATCCAGCTTGAGGCTGTCGGCGCGCAGTTAAATGATATGCTTGGAACAGGTTATGGAACGATGACACTTACGTGGCAACAAAGCTTTGCAAAAGCGATAATTATGTTGGCGCAACGTTATTCAATTTATCTCTGATAATTTGGCTGTCGTCAATGGTTTGGGTCAATCCTTCACATGGGTCTAATTGTTCAGTTAATTAAGGCGGGGGAGAAATGATTCATAACCATATTTAACCACAAGGTTTCTAGTGTAACTCTCCTTAGAAATCGACTATTGTACTCTGAGCAGGTCTTAAGTCAGGCGACTTTGATCACACCTTTATTATTAGCTGTATTTAGGTAAATAGATCATGAACGTTAGTTTGCCCTTGCCGCAAGATAAAAAATTGACCGATGTATTTAGAGTGGAGCCCGGTTGTCTGGGGCCTCAGGGAGCGGACTATATTGAATCGTTTTGCCGCTACGCGCATAACGGCGTTGAATCAATAGATTCTGATTTTGTGCACTGGGAGCTTGTGCCACGGTACGAAAAGTCACTGCCTGAAATGCAATATATGATTAACAATAAACAGCTAACACAGCAAAAAGCGCAAAAGTATTTGGAGATGTTTAATAAAAACCTTGATGAGTTTGAGGGGCATTTCCATGATAAGCTAACGGAACTGATAGAGCAGTACGCCAATCAATTTATTCGCAACGCGTAAATAAAAGAAGTAATTAAACGAAATTGATAAACAAAATAGATAAACCGCTATTTAGAAAGCCAGATT
>JBFKTM010000097.1:0-8256 GCA_041636295.1 Oleiphilaceae bacterium | reverse complement strand
GACAAGAGTCCAACATTAAGTTTTATGATGAGGAGTCAACAATAGGAGCCGTAGGAATTTCATACCAGTTTTAAAAAGTTAACCAGAAACAAAAACGCCAATGTCATTAAAAAAGGGAACAATGATGATCAAAATAAATTACTGGATTTTAATCACACTGGTTGTGACATGTCCGGCCCATGCAGAAATGCTGATATTTAACCATGGGGAGCACCGACTCTCTGGGCACTATCTAAAGCCCAAAGGTAACAAGCCTGCTAAAGCCGTATTACTGTTTGTCCATGGTGATGGTGCTCTATCCTATGATGCAGAAGGCTACTACGATATTTTGTGGAACCCGCTTAGGGAAAGGGGATTTGCCATTTTCAGTTGGGACAAACCGGGTGTAGGCGAGTCCAGCGGAAATTGGTTAAACCAATCAATGGCGGATCGCCAGGCGGAAGTCAATGCTGCAATCGAAGCGGTTCAGGCTCGATATCGCCTGCCCCGCACTAAAATCGGGCTGATAGGCTTTAGTCAGGCAGGTTGGGTCATACCTGCCCTGTCAGGAAGCGACGCCCCATTTGGTTTTGCTGTCGGAGTTGGCTTCGCCACCAACTGGGTTGAACAAGGGCGGTACTATACCCAAACACGGTTAAGGCTGGCGGGTGCCGACAACAACTTAATCAGCTCCGCCATCAATGCGTATACCAAACAGATCAGCTATTTTGACCGATCCCCCAGTTACTCCGCTTACCAAGAGTATGCTGAGGGTAACGTAATGAAGAGAGAACGCTTCCAGTTCGTACTAAAAAACTACCGTTCAGATGCATCAAAGGATTATTTAAGTATCGATGTGCCAATGTTGATGTTATGGGGCGATAGCGATCTCAACGTCGATGCACAAATGGAGTTTGAGCAGTGGCAAACCCGTTACAACAATCGCTACAACAATAGTGCGCTGGTATCCACCAGGATCATTTCAAACGCCACGCATGGGATGTTAAAAGCCGACTCGTTCAATGTGCAGGAGTTTGGTTTTAAGCAATGGGTAAAACTGATGTGGATGGAAGAAGATGCACTGGCCACGGGTTTTCTGCCCACTTTAATCGATTGGCTGGAGCAGCAGCTAAAAAAATAACAGGCTGATTGGGAGCTGCTTAATCGCCGTCACCAATCCTCATTTGCAAAGCTCAACAACCAAAATCAATCTCCACCTGCCGCCCGCCAGGAATCTCCCGATTGTCGTATTGCCAATCCATTCGCTGTGCGATCTGTTCTACCAGTACCAGCCCAAGGCCAAATCCGTAGTCAGAACCGCTTTTATCAAAACAATGTTCACTTCGGCTCTCATTACGAATACACACCCGACTTGGTTCCACCCAGACTGAAATGCTCCCCTCCTGGGTATATTGCATGGCATTGCGTAGCAAATTGCTGATAGCGATACGACAGGGTGTGGGAGCGACCTCGATCTGTGTTGGCTGCAAGTCGGTGATCAGCTCAACCGCCTTACTTTGCAGCAAGTAGCGGTTATCTGAAATTAATTCACTCACCAGCATATCCAGAGCAACCGGTTCGTTTTTAAGTGATTCGGTCCCGTCACGCCCTAACCATAAGATTGTCTCGGTAAGCTCCCGCATGTTGGTCGCCGCCCGTTGAATACGAGCAATGGGTAGTTCACCATTGGGGGGGAGTTCTGTCTTTTGCAATATCCGCTGCAACAGTTCGATATTGGTAGAGACTACGGCTATCGGCGTGCGTAACTCATGGCTGGCGTTACGCAGAAAACGATGCTCTCGTGCCAACATATGGCCCACACGCTGAAAGGCCAGTTGAAGTTGTTCGGCGACCGAATTCAGCTCCTGATAGCTGAAACCGGGGCGCGGCTCCTTCATATTTTCCAGCGTCATTCCATTGGCCCACCGCTCCAAACCTTTAATGGGTTTAATCAATCGATGGGCCATATAGGCAACAGCGACCAAGGCCAACAACAACGAAATAGCAATGACAGGCCACAGCGTATTAATGGTCTGCAGCACAAAGTGTTCAGTCGCTTCACTGATATCCTCATCCCGGTAGTGAGACAGCAAATAGAGGCGCTTACCACCATCCAGGTCATAAGGAAACAGATAATAGACATCATCCGGCCCCTCTTTGTACAGCAGCGTTTTATTCTGATGTTCCTCGGGCGGAAAGTAAGTCTGTGCGATAGACGGCAACGCCTCGAAGGTTAACGCTGAAGAGATATACTCGTTACCGGGCATGGGGGTCTGAGGATTCTGCCGATAACGTTCGGCAAAGGCGGTCGCCTCTTTTTCCAGCAGCCAGACTTCCGCCGAATCCATCCCCTTGGACATAAACCAGAATGCCAGCAAGGAGTAGCCGGCAATAATGATCAGTAACACCATACAGCTAAACAGGATCACATAACGACGGATGCTTTTTCCGAACATCACTCGTTGCCTCGCAGCATAAAACCGTGGCCCGGTACGGTTTCGATCAACGGCACATCAAAGCCTTTATCTACCTGTTGACGCAGTTTGTGCATATGTACCTTCAGGCTGTTGCTATCGGGGAGCTCATCCCCCCACACAGCCTGTTCCAAAATCCGACGACTCACCACTTCCGGACTGCGGCGCATCAAGGTTTCCAACAACAGCCAACCGGTTGGCGATAGTTTTAACCGTCGTCCCTCACGGCAAACCTGTTTGCCATCCAGATCCATCTCCAACCCGGCTACCGAAAGTTTCTTGATCTGGCCACTGCGTCGTTTGGCCAGGGCCTCGACCCGAACCAGGACTTCATCCAGTGCGAACGGTTTAATCAGATAGTCATCGGTGCCCGCATGGAATCCAGCCAGTTTATCGTCCAGCGTGTCCCGTGCGGTTAACATCAATATCGGTGTATCCTGCCCTGCCTCTCTGAGTTGCTGACACACCGTCAATCCATCCATACGGGGCAAATTAATATCCAGCAGAATGACGTCATAACGGTTCTCACAGCCTAACGTAAGACCTGCTTGCCCGTTGGCGGCATGATCGCATTCGATACCTTCCAGCTCCAAAAACTGCAGCAGGGTACTGGCCAGATCGATATCATCCTCGACCAGTAAAACTCGGATGTTCATGTTAAGCGGCCTCAGTGTTCAAAGGTTCTCTCTCCTTTGCGTTGTCCGTTTTGTGTTTATCCTTGCTCATCATCGGTGCTCTGAATCTAACGTCTTCCAGAATACGAACCAGCACCGGTATCAGGATCAGCGAAATCAGCGTAGCAAACAGAATACCATAAGCCAATGAAGCCACCGTAGGAATTAGAAACTGAGCCTGTTCGGAGGTTTCCTGCAGTAGCGGAAACAAGCCAACAAAGGTAGTCAACGAGGTGAGAATAATTGCCCGTAAACGACTACTACCCGCTTCGATGAGCGCCTCCATGCCCTTCACTCCCTGCGCCTTTAATTGATTATAGCGGGCCACCAGCAACAGACTGTCGTTCACTACGATGCCGCTCAACGCCAATATGCCAAACAGCGACAGCAGACTCACCGGCAGATCCTGTACCCAGTGACCCACAATCGCCCCCATAATGCCGAATGGTATGGCAGCCATAATCAACAAGGGCTGGCTATAGGACTTCAACGGTACTGCCAGCAACACATAGATCAACATTAGCAGCAGACCAAATATTTTACCCATTGATGCCGTCGCCTCCGCGTCCTCCTTTGCTTCACCGGCGAGTTGAATATGCAGACCGGGGTGGTTGACTCTTAATTCGGGGAACACCTGCTGCTCAAGGTAGCCAATCACTTCATTCGGAGAGGTGATCTGCTTATCCACATTTCCCACAATGAAGTTGGCCCGCTGACCATCAATTCGCGTGATATAGGAATCAGCATAACCTTCTTCGATGGAGGCCACCACAAAGAGCGGCAACACCGCGCCCTGGGGCGTGCGAATCCGGGCCTGAGCCAGGGTAGAGCTATCGCTACGCTGCGCTTGAGGGTAACGCACCCACACCTTCACTTCATCCCTGCCTCGCTGTAATCGCTGCACTTCGAAGCCGTAATAAGCCTGCTGAATCTGGCGGGCAAGATCAGCCGTTGTCAAGCCCATGGCGTGGCCTTCCGGCGTCAGTGTCAGCCTCAACTGGGGCGCGCCTGGTTTTAGATTATCCTGTATATCTTCTATCCCAGGGAGAGAGGCCAAGACGGATTTCAATGTCTCCCCTGCACTGCGCAGCTGTTCGGTGTCATTGGCTAATAACTCGATGCGAAGATCTTCGGTGCTTATCCAGGTACTAACGAATTTCAGAATCTCGGTCGCCTCCAATGAGCCAACCCTCTCCCGCCATCGACTGGCAATTTCATTTGTGGTGACGGGACGCAACTCCCGAGAACTCAGTTCTACCGTCACCTCACCAACCAGATCTCCCTGCATGTAGGTTTGCAGATTGGCGACCACCGGTTGCTCTAATCCATACTCCTCCACAAGCTCTTGATTAACCAATTGGATAGCGTTTTCCAGAGTCTCGGTATGTTTTCGGGTCAGCCCATGTCCAGCCCCTTCCTGTAACATAAAGTAGCCGGAGATCACATCACCCGGAACATCGGGGAAGAACACATAACGCACCGTACCGCTGGTCAGCAAACCGATCGAGGCAACCCAAACTGCAATAAACACAAGCAGAGTAGCGTAGCGGTACCGCACCGCCTGTACTAATACCGGCAAATAGAGTTGATGACGTAGATAATCCATCCCATAAGCCACGCCACGTTGCAGCTGGCTCCACCCTTTTGTTAGGGGATTTTTTACAACGGAGGTTCGCTGGGTACGAATGTGTGCCAGATGCGCTGGCAGAATCAACTTTGACTCCATCAACGAAAACAGCAGGCAGACCACCACAATGATGGCAAACTGAGCAAAGATCTGCCCCAGTTCACCCGTAACCAAGGCCAATGGTCCAAACGCCGCCACCGTGGTAAGCACCCCGAAAATAGTCGGCACCGCAACTCGATGTACGCCATGAATGGTACTGCTTACAGTATCACCATGTTGCTCGCGGCTGGCATAAATGCTCTCGCCAACCACCACCGCATCATCCACTACAATCCCCAAGGCGATAATGAGACCAAAGGTGGTTAACTCGTTGATCGACAGATTGAGCAGGTTTTCCCCCATTAGCAGAAATGTCCCGGCAAAACAGACGGGTAATCCCATTGCCACCCAGAACGCAACTCTCAGATTAAGGAACAGCGCCAGCACCAGAATCACCAGCGCAATTCCGCTAACGCCATTCTTGACCATTAAGGCCAGACGGCTCTGAATAAACTGACTCTGGTCATACCAACTGGCTACCTGTATGCCTACCGGCAGTCGTCCATTACGCTGCCATTCGTCCACCACCGCATTCGCCTGCTCAACGATGGCATTGATATCCCCACGATTATCCATAATCACCTGCAATCCGATGGATGGTTGCCCCTGAAAACGCATCCAGCGACTATCGTCCTGCTCGTAGTTATCACGGACCTGAGTCACATCCCCCAGACGAATCACGCTGCCATCCGCTTTTGTTAGTAGCGGGATCGAGGCAAAATCACTGAAAAAATACCCCTGACGATCAGCGGTAATTGACAGGCTGCCCTGTTCGCTGCGTAGCTGGCCGCTAACGTCAGTCAACGACTCATTAGCTATCGCCTCGGCCACCTGCGATAGTGAGAGACCATAAGCCTGCAGTCGCGTTTCATCGACTTCAATCGACATTTCAGGACGACGAGCTCCTTCCGTAACAACATTATTAATCGCTGGCTGACGAAGCAGAGTCAATCTGATCTCCCCGGCCAGGGTTTGTAACGTATCGCGGTCGCTCTCGCCAAACACCTGAACCCAGATCGCATGATCGTTCCATTGTGTTGCAGTAATCACCGGCTTCTCTGCCCGCGAGGGGAACGATGCAATGGCGTCCACCCGGTTTTTTACATCGGTTAGAAGTTGCTGCAAATCATGGCCACTCTGCTTTTCGATCGTAACGGTCGCTCCCTCGGCTGTTGATTCCGAGATCATCTGTTTGATGCCTGGCACATCCTGAATCGTCTCCTCCACCTTAATAGCGATTCCTTCCTCCGCCTGCACTGCGGAGCCGCTACTGAATGGCACAGAGACCGTCACATGCTTGGGCGGCAGACTGGGAAAGCCTTCCTGTCGCAATGACAACAAGGTCGCCAGCCCGAGGACCAAAATCACCAGCATGAGCAAATTAGCCGCCACCGGATTTTGGGTGAACCATCCAATAATGCCCTTCCCCTGAATAGGTGCTGGGTTAATAGGTGGTGGGCTAGACGTTGAATGAACCGAAGCATTCGAAGGCGGCTTGATCTGGCTCATACGTCACTCTCCTGGGGTTCCACACGAGTATTGGGGAGATAATTTTTCAGCGGATGAGTTAACACACGCCAATGACTCAGGCCGTCCAGCGCTTTGATAAAGATCGCGCCCTGTTGTTGAAACAGCGGCGTCACTGAACGCCGCTGTAACCGCTGCTGCTCGTCCAGATACCAGATTGTGCCCTCACGGGTCAGTGCACTAACAGGAAGTTTGAGAACATCCCGCAGTTCAAGACCCGTTAAACTCGCTTGTAAAAAAGTGCCAGGGAACAGCGGTGGCGTCTGCGCCAAGGGCTGTTCTACTGTTACGACCAACGCACGTTGGCGATGCATTTTGTCAAGATGCGACTCAACCCGACTCACTCGCCCCTGCCACTCGGCCGCACTATGGGCACCGGTCAGCTTAACCGGCCAGCGGGCTTCAATGAGTTCATGCTCAGGCGGTAACAACTGCCACTGCGCCTCCGACAGAAATAGCCTAACTTCAACCTGATCCACACTGTAGAGCGATACCACCGCATCCCCCTGCTGCACATAGCTCCCTGGTGAAACATGGCGTTCCGTTACCACCCCATTGAATGGAGCGATGATGCGGGTGTTGTTCAAATCCTGCCGGGCGACCGCTAGCTGCGCCTTTGCTTGCGCCAGCCCCAACTGGGCAACCTTTAGCTGAGGCTCACGCAACACCAGAGGTGAGTCTGGCAAACCATCCAATCGTGCCTGCTGCCACTCCTCTTTCACTTGTCGTGCCTCCCGCTGCTCTTGTAACAGAGCGACTTCCGCTCGTGCCACCTCCAGACGCGCCATCGCCAGCGCCTGCTGGTAGGCGTTGTCATCAATCGTCAGCAACGCTTCATCGGCCAGGACTTGATGGCCGCTCTCTCCTTTGACAATGGCTTTTACCTGGCCTTGTAGCTGTGCGGTCAAAGTCACCTGATACCGCGCTGTCGCCTCTCCATGGCCAGTAATGGTTGCCTGGTGGCGATCGGGACTGACCGTCACCACACTAACCGTCGGGTAGTCCTCTGGCTCAGCCAACGACTGGTCAGCACTTTCACTGGGAATCGAGAAAATAACCAGCGTTAATACCACCGGGACTAACATCGCCGCCAGTGCGGTGGCTGCCACGATACTGCGTTTGTTTCCAGGTTGTGAAGTCATTGAGGATCTCCTGCCGCAGACGACTCACCTAGCCCCAAAGCCAGCGCCAGATCGATGCGGTTAGTTAAACGTTGAAATCGGTTCTGTAGCAATTCAATTTCCAGGTTAAAGGCATTCTGCTGCGCGATGAGCAAGTCAAAAATCGTGCTTAATCCTTGACGATAGCGCTGACGATAGTAGTCGTGCGTGGTGGTAGCATGTTTCAGTGCTTGAGCCAGATGCCTTTTTTGTTGGGCCAGGGAGTGCTCTTGCCCAAGTTTATCTTCCACTTCCACTGTCGCTGCCAATAAGCGCTCCCGATAGGCCCAAAGCGCACGCTCCGCAGAGAACTGTGCCGACGCTGCCTGGGCGCGTAATGCTCCACCCTGAAACAACGGTGCCGAGAGATTCCCCAGCAAAGACCAGAGCGGATCAGACGAGAGCAGCCGTGACGGACGGTTTGAGGCTTTCGACCAGGAGGCCGCCAGATTGAAGCTGGGTAGTAGGTTCTTATAAGCTACGTTGGCCTGACTGTCCGCGGCCTGGATACGCTGTAGCGCCGCTTGTAGATCGGGACGTCGGGTCATGATGGCGGCAGGCATCTCTGCCAGGGTAAGACTCACTTGAGGTAAAGTCTCCGGTAGAGAACGCTTCTTCAGCAGAGGGTCCCCCATCAGTTGTGCCAACCGGCGTTCACTTTCGGCCAACAACTGTTGCTTCGATGCGATCTCTGCCGCCGTGCGCTCTGCCGCACT
>JBFKTM010000096.1:0-8281 GCA_041636295.1 Oleiphilaceae bacterium | reverse complement strand
TTAATCAGCGAACGGCCCTTGATGGAGTGTCGCTCACCTCTGACGTGCCCCTGTTTAACGATGTAGAAATGGTCAACAATACCCAGCTCAGGGCTCAGAATGATGTCATTGTCGGCATAAAAAGTGAGCGCTGCATGCTCTAGCAGTAGCACAATATGGCCCGTTTCCATCTGGCTAAATGGCGAGTAGCTGCATAAAAAACTCATTAGCGCACGAATATTCTGCTGCACGGCCGATTTTCCGGCCTCTTCGTGAGTCATATTTCAGGCTCCCCTCTGAAAAAATCACATCACTCATAGTGTGAGTAACGATACTAATGTTAAGTGTAGTGGAGCTAACGGTGGTTTGATCTAAGACCAATGTCTAAGAGTGATACGCTCTCACGATGAATTTATGCCCTGCAAAAAAACGGCATGAGATTTTGCATTAAATCATGGAGATAAACAGCAATCGAAAAATGATAACTTGAAACCTCTTTGCAGATAAAAAAAAGTGTGGAATAATACTGACCAAATATACAGTATTATTTTTAAACCCCGTTTTGAGGTCGACAATGGACGATAACAAAAAGAAGGCGCTATCAGCAGCATTATCACAGATTGAAAGACAGTTTGGTAAAGGCGCTGTTATGAAAATGGGGGATCAGCCCCGTGAAGCGATTCCTGCTGTATCAACTGGTTCTTTAGGGTTGGATGTTGCGTTGGGTATTGGCGGCTTGCCCTATGGTCGTATTGTTGAAATTTATGGGCCTGAAAGCTCGGGTAAAACCACGCTCACGCTACAAGTTGTTGCAGAAGCTCAGAAGCAAGGTAAAACTTGTGCCTTCATCGATGCCGAGCATGCGCTTGACCCCATTTATGCGGAAAAACTTGGAGTTAATGTTGACGAGTTGCTGGTCTCACAGCCGGATACCGGTGAACAGGCATTGGAAATTGCAGACATGTTGGTGCGTTCCGGTGCGGTAGAGGTGATTATTGTTGATTCCGTTGCAGCGTTAACCCCGAAAGCGGAAATTGAAGGCGAGATGGGAGATCACCACGTTGGTCTGCAAGCGCGTCTGATGTCTCAAGCGCTTCGTAAGATAACCGGCAATATCAAAAATGCCAATTGCCTCTGTATCTTCATCAACCAGATTCGTATGAAGATCGGTGTTATGTTTGGCAACCCTGAAACCACCACAGGTGGTAACGCGCTAAAATTTTACTCTTCAGTACGCCTGGATATTCGTCGTACCGGGTCTGTGAAAGTTGGCGATGAAGTTGTGGGTAATGAAACTCGCGTGAAAGTGGTTAAGAACAAGGTTTCACCACCCTTCAAGCAGGCTGAATTCCAGATTATGTATGGTAAGGGTATCTACCATATGGGTGAAATTATCGATATGGGGGTCAAAGAAGGCTTTGTTGATAAGGCAGGGGCCTGGTACTCCTATAACGGCGATAAAATCGGACAAGGCAAGGCAAACTCGGCTGCCTTTTTGGAGGCCAACCCGGACATAGCTGATGAGATTGAAGGTAAAATTCGCGACAAACTAATGCCCAAAGTAGAGCCTGCCAATTCTGCTGAAAAAGACTCAATGGAGCAGATGGAGATATAACGCAGCGCTTTTGCGATGACAGTTGATCGCTTTGCTAGCTGCAGCCTCGCTTATTGATAGCGACAGTGGGCTAGGAGTCAGTACTTATTTGTACTTATATAGCCTCACTGAGATTTGAAATAAGATGCGCCTTAATCTGATTGGTTAAGGCGCATTTTTTATTGATTTGCCACAATGCTTAACGAGTCGGTATTGTTTTTAATTGTCGTGCTAAGACGCTACACTGAATTACGACATTGAAGAACAATATGATAAATAATTAATGCAGCAGTGGGAGTTTATAATGCTTAAGTGGTTGTTATTAATAATTGTTGGTGCGGTATTTGTCTTCTGGCTCAAGCGAGGCAAACAGGGGCATGATGTGACCGACCCCGAAGCAAAAAGAATAGATCAACAACGTTATTATGTTGCTCCGCCCGTCGAGGAAGACAACGCGCGCAAAGATAATCAAAGCAATGATTTATAACGGCCAGCAAGCGTTAAAGCAACGGATGGCTGTATAAAATAACGGGTCAACGCTTTACAGAAACCGCATAATTTTGCAGTACTCGTGTACGTACCGCTGTAGAGCAATGGTCAAGCCTGCGTTCGAGTTTTTCTGCCGCAAGGTTTATTTGCTTTGGGGTGAACAGGTTTAACTCACTGCTTGTTAGTAATTCCGGGCTTATGGCGCTGGTAGCCGCTAGGTTGACCGGGAATACCTTGCTGTTTAGTGCGATTGAGTAATCAATGCATTGTGCTATTTCTGCATGATTCATCTGATCTATTTTTCCATCTAATAGCTCACTATCAAAGTGAACATGAACCTCGCCTTTGGGTTGTAATAATCCTTTCTTTACCGCCGTTAAATCCTCAATAGCCTCTTTTTGGTAGTGGCCTTGCTGTTCGGTGATCAGTAGTTCCGTAGCCTTATCAATATCGCAGGGGTCCCACTCATAAGAGAAACTGACCGGTACAATATTAAGTTTGCTTATATACTCACCAAACGGGACCTCTTTCGGTCGGGCCAATCCAAGCATTTTGATCAGGGCTGGGTTGGTTTTGTCTAGATTATCTTTTGAACGCCCCTCTTTTTGTGCAATCCATATATTCTCAGCACGGTTAAAGCTTAAATGTCGTATATAAGCAGATTGCAGCTTCATAGCTTTTAGAATAGCTTTGGGTGACTTCAGGGCGCGTAACACACGAAAACACTTGTTTAACTGAGCAAACTCTAGGGCAATATGGTTCTTCAGCAGGTTATCACCAATAGCACAGTGGGCTGTTGTCTGTTGATTGCGATAGAGCAGCATATTTAACAGCAGCGGGTCCATCAAGATATCTCGATGGTTCGATATGAACAGATAATGGCGATCGGGGGATAACTGATCCAGACCGCTCACGCTGAGATTGCTCACAGACATTTCAATAATGGGGGAGGCAATCTCGTTAACCAGCTGTTGCAGTGCGTCAATGGTGTTGACGCTTTGCAGGCTACCCAGAGTGCTTTTTACGGTCTGGTTTAGTGTTCCCTGGCTGTCACTAGACTCCGTAATGGTAAAGAACTCGGTCAACATATCAACAAAAGAACCATCAGAGCACAGCCTGATAATGGACTCGTGAACTTCCTCATCGAAAAATCCTCGTATCAGATCAAAATCCTCTGACCAGGGTTGTAATAAAGAAATAGCATCCGTTGATTCAATTGATTGCATAGACATGTAATTCACGAGGTCCTGTTAAGTTCAAGTCTCCAATAGTAATAGTAAACAGGCTGATTAGTCTAATCACTTCATACGACTTTGGTCATAGCTGATACGAGATGTCAAATGATTGGAACATTGGGTCAAGAGAATTAGCGACGGTCACTCTATAGTGTTTGCCATCCACGGTGCTGGTGGCAGTTTGTGAACCATTTGTGAAACTTATTTAGCTGTCATCACAAAAACGTAACACTCGAAGGCGTTAATAGTCGCTAACATTTTGAACTATTGATGGCCGGAATAAGGAGGTCAGTCTATGTTTCAGCAAGCAAGTTATACCCAACAAGAGTTGGATGCGATGTTTAACGTTGCAAACCCACCCACTATGCAGCTCCCACAGGGGAAAATGCGCATGATCGAGCGCATTGTGCATGTCTCGTCCAGTGGTGGCAAATACAACAAGGGTGAGCTGATTGCTGAATTCGATGTGCTGCCCGATCTATGGTTTTTTAAGTGCCATTTTCCAGGCGACCCGGTGATGCCGGGATGTTTAGGGGTTGATGCGTTATGGCAAGGGCTGGGGTTTTATCTGGCATGGGCTGGATACGAAGGCAAAGGCCGAGCGCTTGGTGTAGGAGGCGTGCGATTTTTTGGTGAAGTATTACCAGAAGCGTCCACGGTTCGCTATCACCTTCATATTAGACGGGTCTTCATTAAGGATATCGTAATGGGTATTGCCGATGGTGAAGTTTACGTAGATGGCCAACAAATTTATAGCGCAGAGAATATCAGAACAGGGTTAATTCCTGTGCCTGGTATGAGCGCAGTTAGTTAAAATCTTGTCCAGAAACGAGTGAGAGGATTCAATAATGAAACGTGCTGTCATTACCGGAATAGGGATTATTTCCAGTCTGGGCAATAGTGTTGCGGATGTAACCGAGTCTCTTAAAAACGGCCAAAGTGGTATTAAGCGTGATGAGGAGTTCACCGAAAAAGGTCTCCGCTCCCAAATCAGTGGGCAGGTATCGGTTGATCCTCAAGGGCTAATTGATCGAAAGCTGTATCGTTTTATGACCAAGTCTTCCGGTTATGGTTATTTGGCTATGGCTCAGGCGATTGAAGATGCTCAGCTCGATGAAAGCATGGTCAAAAATGACATGACCGGCTTGGTCATGGGTACCGGTGGCACCTCTACTGAAGATGTCATTGATTCGGTTGAAACCTTTCATCGAGCCGGTGTTCGAAAAGTAGGCCCGTACCGGGTGACCCGAGGAATGAACAGTGCGCTCTCTTCGGTATTGGCTACGGCATTTGGTATTCGTGGTATTAACTATTCGGTCACATCAGCATGCGCTACGAGTGCTCACTGTATTGGTACTGCGGTTGAACAAATTCAGCTCGGTAAACAGAATATCGTATTTGCCGGTGGTGCCGACCATGCCCATTGGTCATTGGCTTTACAATTTGACGCAATGGGGGCACTCTCCACAAAGTATAATGACAAGCCTGAGCAGGCTTCACGTCCTTATGATACCGATCGCGATGGCTTTGTGATTGCTAGCGGAGCCGGGGTTCTGGTGGTGGAAGAGCTGGAACACGCCTTGGCGCGCGGCGCACAGATTTATGGTGAAATTATCGGTTATGCGGCAACCTCCGATGGCAAAGATATGGTTCAGCCATCTGGCGAAGGAGCCGAGCGCTGTATGCGAATGGCGCAGCGTCAGGCGGGAGATCGCAAGGTACAATATGTTAATACCCACGGTACCAGCACGCCGATGGGCGATTTGATTGAGTTGAAAGCGATAAAAGCGGTGTTTGGTGATGATATACCCAAAGTCAGTTCCACCAAATCCTTAAGTGGCCATTCGCTGGGAGCGGCCGGCGTTCATGAAGCGATCTATAGCCTTATCATGATGAAAGAAGGTTTTATTGCTGGCAGCGCCAACCTGAATAATGCTGAGAGTGAAGCGCAATCGGTTCCAATTGTCGCTTCCACCGAAGATGCCGAACTTGATGCCGTAATGAGTAATAGTTTCGGTTTTGGTGGCACTAACGCGACCCTGATTTTAGGGCAGTACCGTTAGTTTACGTTGATTGTGATTGCAGCCAGTCGTTAGTGAAAACTGAATATTGATTTAGAGAGTAGAGAATGATCATAAAGCCCCGAGTAAAAGGTTTTATCTGTGTGAATGCACACCCAGTAGGGTGTCGTGAGTATGTAGATGAGCAAGTGGCTTATGCCAAAGCGCACCCTTTCAGTGGGGCTAAAAGGGCTCTGATTATTGGCTGCTCTTCGGGGTATGGTTTGGCGTCGCGAATTGCCTTGGGCTTTGGTTCAAAAGCCGATACTATTGGCGTATATTTTGACCGTGAACCTACCGACAAAAAAACAGCCGGTGCCGGATGGTATAACAATCAACGTGTAGAGCAGTTAGCTCGGGAGCAAGACCGTGTTGCTCACAGCCTGAATATGGATGCTTTTCAAGAAGAAGCAAAAACAGCTGTGATAGCGAAGATTAAAGAGACCATTAAAGACGTTGACCTGGTCGTCTATAGTGTGGCGGCACCGCGTCGTTATGTGGCCAGTGAAGACAAGTGGTACAGTTCTGTGCTAAAACCCATCGGTAATGGCTTTCAAGGTAAAACCATCGACACCGATAAAGGGGAAATTAAAGAGATAACGTTGGAGCCCGCCGATCAGGAAGAAATTGATGCGACGGTTAAGGTTATGGGGGGCGAAGACTGGACATTGTGGATGGCCGCTTTAAAGGACGCGGGTGTTTTAGCTCATGGGTGTAAAACCATTGCCTATACTTACATCGGTGACGAAATTACATGGCCCATTTATGGTGAGGCTACCATTGGTCAGGCCAAGAAAGATCTTGATAAAGCGGTAACGGATATTAATTCGTTATTGAATGAAAGTGAGGGGAGTGCATCGATTGGTGTGCTTAAAGCCCTGGTGACGCAATCAAGTGCGGCAATCCCTGTGATGCCTTTATATATCTCACTGCTTTATAGAGTGATGAAAGACCAAGGTGTACACGAGGGGTGCATTGAACAGATTATTAGAATGCTAACTACCGGTCTTTATGGAGAAAACTGCCAGAAAGACGATGCTGGTCGCTTAAGAGTCGATGAACATGAGTTAACCAAGGATATTCAAGCCGAGGTGAAACGTCGATGGGAGTTGGTCAGTAATGAGAACCTACGACAGCTGTCAGACTTTGAAGGTTACAAAAATGACTTTCTAAAGCTGTTTGGATTTGGTTTTCAGGGCGTCAACTATGAGGCAGACGTAGAGACTGTGCTACCGGAGTAAGATAATGAGTGAAGTACAGCGAAATAAAAGCGGTGGAAATGAAGCCGCAGCCAAACTGCTACTGAGTTTAGAAGAGTACGCGCGACAGACGGATACGATTAGAGCAAAAACGGGTGATGACCTCGTTGCACAGGGAAAGGTTAAACGTTTAAGCTGCTATGAGCTAAACGGCGCCCCCTTTGTTGCTGGTGAAGAGTTAGAACGTCAGGCCAATGCGCTTGGCAAAACGACCGGTGATGTTTATCAGCAGCAAATTATTACCCCGGCTGAAAGCAGTGATAGAAGCTCGGTTATTAAACTCATTGGCGATATTGCCGACAGAATTATTCATGAATCAAAAGATGGCCCGCTTTACCTGGCTGAGATCGAACTGAAGTATGGCGCTGAAACCTATCGCCTGGGCATTGTGGCGCAAAACCGGCAAGTGAACAATGGGGTGTGGAAACCGAAGCATCACCGTCAGGCCGGAAAGTGGGTGAGGGGGCTAGAGCGCCGTTACATCCCCATAGTCACTTTCATTGACACGCCGGGTGCCGATGCCGGTGCCAGAGCCAATGTGAAGAATCAGGCTCACAGCATCTCTGAACTGATCGCGACGATGGCTGACCTTAAAGTGCCGACTGTTGGCATCGTGTGGGGGCTGGGTTATTCTGGCGGCGCGATTCCGCTGGCGGCCACCAACCTTTTGCTGTCGGTAAAAGATGCCATATTCAGCACCATTCAACCTAAAGGATTGGCCTCTATCGCTCGAAAGCAGAAGTTAGACTGGCAGACCTGCGCCCGACTGGTTGGGGTCTCGGCGTCAGAACTATTCCTTGAAGGCGTTATTGATGGCGTTATTGATTACTCACCGTTAGAGGGTGCTAAAAATAGTGACCGAATCAAAACGGCGATCGTCACGTCGCTAAAACTGATTGAGCAAAAATCTCTCAATATTGTGGATGTCATGTCGCCTTTGATGGGCCACTATAGTGATGCCAGCAAGCGTTTGGCGGCTGAACCTCAGACAAAAACCAGCAAGCGACTAACCCCGCTTGAGGTGAACGGATATCCCTCTTTGTTCGGATTTGCCTTTGCTGCTTTGCGTAGCCTTAAGTTGCGCTCGCGCCTTAAAACCCAATCAGTACAATTGGAAGATGCCAGCAGTGAAGTTGGGGCGTTGCCGATATCACCAGATGAGCAGCAACGTCGGCTTAGTGATGCTCGATTTGGTGAGTGGTTGAAGCGAAACGATAAGCTGATTTATGAAGATCATCTCTATAAGAGCTGGTCGCGCTATCGAGAAAGCGAACAACATTTAGGCGATGAACGAGGGTATATCGCTTCGTTGTTCCTGGGCAGCCCAAAAAGTAATTTCGAGAAAGCACTGCACGAACTCTCCTCTGAAATTGCATTTTACCTCTACAATGGATGGCAGCAGGAAGCTCAGCACCATTTACGAGCCTTAATTACAGAGCTGGAAGGGTTGCATAACGAGATCGACTGTAACGTCATTCCCAATGAACAGCTGAGTTTTTTGAATCTGATTCAAGATACCCGGTTTAAGCCTGTTGCTATCGAACACTGTAAACAGCTGATTCGGTTTGATGTGCTATATGAGAAAATTCTCGCCAACTTGACCGAGATTGTGTCCGAATTCAGTGACAATAAAAAAGTGTCTGAGTCACTGTTGCAGTCATTACT
>JBFKTM010000095.1:0-8329 GCA_041636295.1 Oleiphilaceae bacterium | reverse complement strand
GTTTTAACCCGACAATAACTACTGTTAAGATACTGATTTGTCGGGTTAAAACCCGACCTACAACGGAACATTTCTCAAAAGTTCGGTGTTTCTGGACGGGCACTAACTGGTTTTGCATAACGGTAGTGTAATGGTAATCCATAAGCCGCCAAAAGGAGACTTGGCTGCGGAGATAGTACCGTCATGCGCCGTCACTATGTTATGGCAAATTGAGAGTCCGAGCCCTGCCCCCCCCAACGCTCTGTTTCGAGATGCCTCTACTCGATAAAGCCGCTCAAACAATTTTTTTAGCGCTTCTGGTGCGACACCGGGTGCGGAATCTTTAAAGTGCAGTCGAACATGATTTCGCCCCAGCTCTTCAATTACTTCCAGGGTGCCGGGGGCATCGGTGTAGCGCAATGTATTTTTCAATAGATTGCCGAAGAGTTGTTTTAGCCGTTTGGTATCGGCAAGACAAAAGTAACTCGCTTCCGCTGAAGGTGTATAAAGAATGTTGATTCCCTTTTTAGCAAATACCCGTTCGAAACTGTCGATCGTCTCTTGCAGCACCGCACCAGGATAGCTTTTCTCTTTCTTGTAGCTTAGCGCGCCGATATCCGACATCGACAGTTCATATAGGTCGTTAACCAGTTGGCTCAGATGTTCAACTTCGCTGTGTAACGAGGCAATAGCATCTGGTGTTGTGGCCCTGACACCGTCCTGCATCGCTTCGATCTCGCCCTTTAATATGGCGATGGGGGTGCGTAGCTCGTGAGATATATCGGCAATCCACTGCTGTCGTGAACGCTCATTTTCAGCCAAGGTGTGGGCAAGTGTATTAAAGTCTTTTGATAGTTGGCCAAGTTCGTCTTTGCCGATAACCGGTATCACCGTGTCATAGTTACCGGCCGTTAGCTTTTGCGTTCCTGCTGCCAGGCGTTTAATGGGGTTAACCAGGTGGGCCGCGATTGGGAGGGCAATGAATAGTGGAATCAAAATCATCACTAGTGCAATCCAGCTGAATGCCTGGGTCTGCTGCGCGACGAAAATCCGGTCTAGTTCTCCGGTGAGTTCTTTCTTACGTAGTTGCCCAACGTAACCGACGATGGCTCCACTATGGGTGATTGGATAGAGCGTAACATTGTCTAATTGATCGGCACGGCCATAGAGGGTGTTTTTATCGCTATCCAAAAGGAATGGCATCCGAATACCATTCAGCGTAGGGGGGGGCGGTGGCCTACGTGCTTGATTACCTTCCGTTCTCTCTTGGCTGAATGGCGGTGGCGGGATCTCTAGGCCGGAACGGTCCAGTGCTCTACGTTCGATTCGTGGCGGGGGGCTTCTATCCCACCTGTTTTCGCTTGTCCGAGCAAAATCTTGAGGCCGTTGAGGGCGTTCGATGCCCAGCGCCTCTGAGGAAAGGGCTTCCCAGCTTCGTCGATTACGTTGAATCCGCTCCCAGCTTCCCGTTTGTTGCCACTCCTGACTGAGCTTTCGGACCAGAGCTTCATATTTTGGGCTTTCCTGAGCATTAATGTAGGCTAAAAAACCACGGTCAAAACTCCACTGCATCACCAGGTACATACAGAGTACTAAACCGCTGGTGGCGGCAAGAAGTGTGGCGAGGAGTTTAAATCGAATGCTGCTCATCTTTCGTTCGAATCGGGCTGTCTGCTTGAATCGTTCACTATACCCAACCCTAACGAAAATGGTAGTTCCGCGCTATGATCTCCTTTTTATTTCCCTATTTCGCTTAAAATAGTACGAGCAGGGAGAGTATTGCAGAGCGGTTTCATTGGCGAGGGCTAATTGTTGTTCAGTATTCACCGTAAAATTATTACTAGGCGAATTAAACGTGAACCCAATGTTCGAGTATCATTATCACATTCGTAGCGTATTTAATTATAAGGGATAGCTATTGAGACCAATACACCGCTTATCGAGAGGCTTGTTCAGGGGCTTTATCCTACTTGCGGTTTTTTTGATGGCGACGGGCAGCAGGGCGGTTGATAATACCGAGAATGAGTCGGCAAACTTCGCCTTTGCCAATTATCTAGGCAGTGGTATCTATCGTACCCAAGGGCAGGATGCTACGGTCATTAATTTGCCATTTTCCTACACCTTGGGAAATAGGGAAGGGCCTGAGTTTAGACTGCGTCTGCCGGTATCGGTGGGCTTTTTTGATTTTGATGTTGCAGATGTACCCGAAGGCATTATTCCTACGTCGATCGATACCCTGACGTTTGTGCCCGGCATCGAGTTCGACTACCGCTTTACTGAGCGATTTAAGGTGACTCCCTATATTGACCTTGGTCTGGCGCGGAATCTGTCGAGCGGGAATAATACGGCCGTCTACTCTACGGGCATCTCATCTTATTATGAGCTTAACGGTGGTCGTTTCGACCCCCTATGGGTGAACCGGCTCTATTATGCGGGTTATTACTCGTACTCCAATGGCAATCAAGAGGAGTATGCGGCCTTTCAAACCGGTATTGATGTAGGGTTGCCTTATCACTTGAAGACAGCGGACAATCGTATTCAACCAACGCTGTTTGCCACCACCTACTGGTATTTTGTGGATCTGACGTTTAACTCGCCCGGCCAGCAAGACGTCTCTATCAGCAATAGTTATGAGGTAGGCTTCACCTTGGCGGCTGAAAAACCCATGGGTTATTCAATATTGTCAGTAGACCGACTTGGTATGGGGTATCGTTTTGGCAATGGCTTTTATGCCTGGCACTTACTGTTCGACCTACCGATATGATTGTTAACAGACCACCGTCATCCCTCTATGCGAACCACTATCTTCCCTTTGGCTTCACGGTTAATCAGACGATACATCGCCTCTTTAGTTTCGATCAATGGGAAGACTTCTGAAATAAGTGGGTTGATGGTGCCCTTTTCATACCACTGCAGTAACTCCACGGTATTCTGTATACTCGCTTCGGGTTCCCGTGCCACGAAGTTGCCCCAAAACACCCCCATCAGCGAGTAGCCCTTTACCAGTGGGAGGTTAGCAGGCAGTTCGGGAATACGTCCACTGGCAAAGCCAATGACCAGGTATCTTCCGTTCCAGTCCATCAGCCTGGAGGCCTGATCAAACAGGTCGCCACCAACCGGATCATAGACTACATCGACACCGCGATGAGCGGTCAGCTTTTTGACGGTTTCCCGAAGATCCTGTTCACTATAGTTAATCAGGTGATCTGCACCATGCTGCTGACAGATGGCCAGTTTTTCGCTGGTACTGGCTGCCGCAATGACCTTGGCTCCCATCGCTTTGCCTAGCTCAACCGCTGCCAAACCAACACCGCCCGCAGCGCCCAGTACCAGCAAGGTTTCGTCTTTAGCCAGCTGCGCCCGCTGTTTCAGGGCATAGTAGGCGGTGCCATAAGTCAGAATAAACCCGGCGGCGGTGTCAAAGTCCATACTCTCGGGAATGGCAACAACTGCGGCGGCAGGCACCACAACCTCCTCAGCCAAGCCACCACACAATGTCATGGCGAGAACCCTATCGCCTACTTTGATCGAGTCAACGCCTTCTCCCACTTCAGATACGATCCCGGAAACTTCCGAGCCAGGAGCAAAGGGAAGCGGAGGTTTTGCCTGGTAGAGCCCCTGGATGATGAGTGTATCTGGAAAGTTAAGGCCACAGGCATGTACGGTTATCCGTACATGCTTTTTACGTATTTTGGGGCTGGCCGTCTCTTCCAAAACCAGTTTTTCCGGTGGTCCCAACTCTTTGCACAGCATCGCTAACATCTGACTCTCCCCATCATATTGTGTCTCTGCTTTAATTGACTAGCTTAGGTCATCCCTTCAATTGAATGAAATGAATAGTATGAATGACCCGTGATGAATGTGATTTATGATGGTCTGAAATTAAAATCATCGTAGAAAGAGATTATCGCTACCGCAAAATTCCGTCTATTATTAAAGAGTCAATCACAAGCATTTGTTTGAAAATTAAGAAATTATTTGTAGAGAAATCGTGATGTCAAAGGGACATGAAAAACACCTTAAACGGGCTAATGAGCTGACGCTGTTAGGAAAAGACCTGGCCCGCCGCTCTCACTCTAAATGTGAGCTCTGCGCAGCGACGGGCGTGCGGTTATCGCCCTATGAAGTACCGCCGGTTCCGGCAGAGCCTGAACTGGAGAGAACACTGTTTATCTGCGATACCTGCAGTACACAGATTGCAAACCCGAAACAGATGGATACTCATCACTGGCACTGTTTGAGTACCGCCGTATGGTCGGCGTTGCCGGCGGCTCAAGTCGTTGCGGTAAGGGTGTTGATGCTGTTGAAAGAGAAAGAGGGGTGGGCTGAAGATCTCTATGACCAGCTCTATCTGGAACCCGACATTCAAGCCTGGATTGATAACCCTTAATAGGGTTTCCGGAAGAGCGTGCGGTACCACTGAGCGGATCACGCTTACAGTCCGGCACCGTCCACTATTGTTATTCCCCTACCTTCTATTGGTGCTTTTTGTTTTTCTAAAACAGTGTAGAACACGGCTTTTAGTTAATGGTCTTAACTATAAGGTCGGTGTTTTAAACATGAGGAAGGTCGCAGGTGATGAAAACAGTAACCCGAAATCTACAATCTGCAATCTGTGTATTTTTACTCTCGCTACTACCTGCCGTGGTAAATGGTGACTCGTTGGCTGATCGGCGGTCCGATACCCCGGTCGAGACATGGGATCACCAGGAGCTGGAGATGATGCGTGATATTTTAACGGAACAGATGGAGCCGACAGCGGCGGGTCCGATGCGCCCAGGGGAGTCAGGGATGGAGATGTTGCCAGCATCAAAAGGCATGGGCCACCGGGAGATGGAGCACAGCATGAAGCCGTATAACAATGCACATCACTATAAAACTGAGGTATTTGGTAACGATTAATGCGGGAAATATTTTCTTACCCTGTAAAAAGGAGGGTATATATTCTCTATTTAATAGAAGATAAAAGTCTGTTATCGATTGGGTCATTATTAGCTGTATAAGGCTTTGTTAGCTATTTTTATGATATGGAGAAATCGAGAGAGACGGGGAGGGAAAGATAGATAACACCGAAAGGGGGGTTATTATGCCTTTTCAGCAGTTACTCGATTATTTAAACGCACACCATGCCAAGTACTCTATAGAAGTCCATTCTCCTGCATTCACTGCACAAGAAGTTGCCGAACGTGTCCACATTCATGGTATCAATATGGCCAAGGTCGTTGTGCTCAAAATTGATGGCAAGCTGTCATTGATGGTATTGCCGGCCCACTATCATGTTACCTGTGAGGCATTGGCCGAAGAGATCGGCGTTCATACCGTTGAGGTGGCTCGGGAAAGTGAATTTGCATCCCGCTTTCCTGACTGTGAGCTGGGTGCGATCCCCCCATTCGGGGAGCTCTGGAGTATGGATGTCTGCATGTGTACTGATTTTCACCGAGACGAAGACATTGCCTTTAACGCCGGTAGTTGGTCGGAACTTATTCGTATGCCTTGCCTTGAGTATGTGAAGCTGGCGTCACCGGTTCTGGTTGAGCATGGTGCCCAAGCGCCCGGTCTGAGTGCGAAAAAAGTTTCTCAGCGTCGCGGACGCATGTCGATACATCTACATTAAGTGCATTGGCGTCGGATGTTGGATGTCGGATAAAAGGTTAAGCATGTGGGTCAGTGACATTGTCACTGACAAACTCCTAGTGAGAGAGCATGCTTTTCTATGTTGCCCTGCCACTATTTGAGAGAGGGGGATATCGTTTCGTTGCTCCGCTTTAGCTCTCCTGCTGTTGATAGTTTTTAAACAGTCGGAGAGCTATTTTTTTACCTGACGCCATAGGAAACCGCAAACGGCTTACGGTGTGAGTGGCGGGTGTGTGTCTCGATATAACTTATCATGAGCTGATCGTAGGGCTTGTGTCGCCTCTTTTACTTCGGTAGCTGAACCATGCGTGGCCCGATCGAATAGTGTCTCAAGCGTGTTTTTCATCTGTTGATCAGAGGCATATAGTTGTTCGTCGGCTGACGCGGTCTGATGACCTCGCTTCTCAAGATGCTTTTTGGCGGCCGCTTCCAGTACTTTCATGGTTGTGATCTCAGCTCTTCAATTTGTCGTTTTATCATCGGTATAGCGATAGAGATGTACCTGATTGGTGGCGCAATCAGGTACGATCAGGTGGCCATTATGGGCATGGAGCAGATAAGGCATCCACAGCTGACCGGTGCCAGGGTGAGCGCCCAAACCGGTAAATGAAGTTATAAACTCACCGCTTTGGGTAAACATTTTCAGCGAGCGGTTAACCAAGTCATTAACAAACAGGTGCTGCTCCGATGCCTGAATACTGGTGGGGAGTAAAAAACGGTCGTTGTTCTCCCCATACCCCTGCTGACCAAATTGATAGCGGTATTGGCCTGCCTCATCTAACACCTGAATACGGTTGTTCATCTGGTCGGCGACGTAAAGTTGCCCACTGCTATCGACTGCAACATCCGATGGATTGGAAAATTCACCATCGCCATCTCCCTGTGAACCGTAGGTATTGATAAAACCGATGATCCCCGCTTTTGAGATACGCCAATGAGCGATGCGGTGATTACCTGAGTCTGCAATATAGATATCGCCAGTGTGATCATTTACAGCGATGCCTTGTGGTTTTTTGAGCTGCCAAGGCTCAGAGCCGTACCCGCCAAAATAAGTGAAGTGAACCAGGTCATCAAGATAGGGGTTGTATTGCAGCACGCTAACAAACCCTGACAGGTAGTTCGTCACCAGAAACAGCGCTGTCCCTGGTGCAACCTGCCCGGGAATCTTGACCTTGGGATGGAATGCGTCAATACCCAATGCGCCAGGCATGAGAGGAAACAGGCTTTCGGCCGTGACACTGGCGTCGCTAGTCGTTAGTGTCGATCGCTTAATCTGCCGATTGGCACCATCCAGCAGCCAGGCATCTTCGCGTAGATTCTTGGGTTTTGGGCCTTGGGGAAACCAGCCATTGAACAGCAGATCCATCCATTGTCCCCAGCTGTTCGTCCATAGTTTCAAACTGGTGTTCATCCAATCAAGCGGATTAAATGGATTAAATTCGCCCAGATGGTTAGCGTTACTAGGACTCTCTGTCGCCTCATTTTTAGTTTTTTGAGCGCGGATGGTTTCGGTAATCGCCGAGGTGACGAAATAGAATTGTCCCGGATTGTTTCGTGGTGGGCCTGCGATTTTTTCTGACACACCGAGCGGTGCAATACCGTCTTTCGGAAAGAGGTTGATGGTGGCAAGAATCGGCTCGGAGACGATGAGCTGCTGTTTGTTTTTAGGGTGCGGGATGACCTGAATAGGAGCAAAGAATTGACCCAGTGGTGCAAGGCGTTCGCCCTCAGTGGTATAACGGCAGATCTGGTTGGCGGAGCCGCCGGGGATATAAATGGTATCACCAATGACTGATGCATCCCGGCTTAAATCCAAATCGTCGATTTCTGGCGTGCCCGTTGCCGGAAAGGGTACGCCCTTTCCGTTAAGGTCACAGCGAACGATATTGTAGAAGCCGGTATTGGCAATATAAAGACGCCCCTCGCTATCACTGGATAGTCCTTGTGGCCAGAGTAGCCCCGGGTCTGTTGCGCCTTCAATGGTTTGAATATCGGACAGAAAGGTACCATCCTCAGAAAATATGGCGACTCGGCCACCGCCCTCTTCATTCACATAAAACTCATCGGCGACACAGAGTTTTCCTTCACAAAATGCCAGTCCATTTGGGCCTTGTAACTGGTTGTTTGCCGGTCCGCTGTTGCCAAACAGTGCGATGGTTTTTATGGTCAGATTGCGACTGTATTGCAGTATCTGTATACGTCGATTGGCCAGATCAGAGACGTATATCCAAGATTTTTCAGGGTGGTGCAGTAACCGAAAAGGCATATTGAATTGGCCCGCTTCTCCACCGGGCGTACCAAAAACCTGCAGCACCCGAGATAAGCTTTGATCGACAATTACAATGCGATTATTACCCGTATCGGCGACCCAGATGCGGTTATACCGGTCACTGCACAGCCCTACCGGTGAGTTGAAGGTGAAGTGGGGATGATCGCTAAGTTTGAAGGGGAGGGTTGGAACCGACTCGGTATAGTTAAGGCCGATGCTATGCTGATACTGAATGTTCATCCCTGAATCCTTACTTCTGTAAAATTGAGGTTAGATTAACGTTTGCGAGCCAGGCTATCTGTTGAGTGGCCAACGCCCCTCTGCGACCAGTTCATAGTAGGCTTTTACCAGAGAGCGCAGCAACTGTTGTGCGTTCTCTGCTTTTTTTGACACCACAAAGCGTGCTTCTAATGCCGAAATCCGGTTATGTCTGAGATCTTCAATTGG
>JBFKTM010000094.1:0-8359 GCA_041636295.1 Oleiphilaceae bacterium | reverse complement strand
TGATTATCGCGCTAAAAGTCGTTACAGCAGCCTTATGGCTTGTCGTGTCCTTGGTAGGTATCAAGCTATGTATCAAGGTAAGAGGGCGCAGCAGTCTCGTTTCGACCTTGTTATTGTTATTAGTATTTTTAAGCCTGATACCTATCTTTTACGTGATTACGGTGAAAAGCAACTCAACGCTAATCACGTTATCGCTCTGTTTGGCCGGATTTGCAATGGCTTTCAAGCTCAGCGGTCAACAGACCCGCTCTCAACTCAACCTGTTTTTACAGACGCAACAATCTGCGGGTGAAGAAAAAGAGCATTTAAGTAGTTTGGCGGCACATGCGTTTGAGGGGATCTATCTGGTTGACCCCGTAGCAATGACTTATATCGATGTTAATCCCGCAGGGGCCAGGGCGTTAAGGTACCAGAGAGATCATATGGCTGGCATGTCGCTCAAGCATGTTCACCCCAATGATATGCCTTTGATGAAAAGTAAGTTTGACGAAGCTATTAAGACAGGCAAGCGAGTGAACTTTACCGTCAATGCGACCCGAAGTGATGGTAGTCTGATCTATGCTGAGCTTGCATTAACTAAAGTGCTTAGCAAAGGTAAAACGCTAGTACTTGCGGTTGGTCGTGATTTGACACAACGCCAGAAGTCCCAGCGTCACATTGAACAAATAAACCGGTTATATGAGCTACTGACTCAATCGAATAGAGCCATAACGCGTGTTAAAAATAAGCAGCGCCTTTACGAAAAAATATGTGAAGTGGCCGCTGCTGATGGCGGATTCTTGCTGGCTTGGATTGGCGAAGTTGCGGGTGAAAATGTCATTCCTGTTTACTATTCCGGGGCAAATGATGGTTATGTAGAAGAACTTTGCGTTAAGTTAGGGGCTGATAGCCATAGCCAAGGGCCTATTGTGAGAGCCTTCTCCAGCAAGAGAGTAGTGTGCGTAAATGAAATTGCGACCGAGCAAGGATTTAAACCCTGGCGCGAAAAAGCGCTGGCTAGAGGGTTTAAGTCAGCTGCAGCAGTTCCATTATTAACAGGCGGACACGTCTGCTCGGTGCTCATGTTATATGCGGATGAAGCCGATGTGTTCGATTCGAAAATGGAGCAGTTGTTGGCAAATTTGTCTGAAGATTTAAGTTATGCCCTCAAAAATCTTGATGTAGAAGAGAAACGTGTTGTGGCCGAAAAGAGGCTTAGATTGCTTTCAAGTGCCATTGATCAGAGTGCTGACGCTGTCACTATCATGAATGACCACGGTATCATTGAATATGTAAATCCTCGTTTTACCTTGTTGACACGGTACACCCCAGACGAGGTTATTGGTCAGTCACCATCAATGTTATGTAGTGATGAGCATGAACGAGAGAAATTTAAAAAAGTATTAACTGACCTCTGTAAGGGGCGAAAATGGCGTGGTGAATTTCATAATCGTAAAAAGTCCGGTGAGAACTACTGGTCTATGGACACAATTTCACCCATTAAAGATGAGAGTGGGCGAATAGTTCAGTATGTATCTACCTCAGAAGACTATACGGCGTTACGGCAAGCCCAGGATAAAATAGAGGAGCTGGCGTTTTATGACTCCCTAACGGGTCTTCCTAACCGGCGTTTGTTGCACGATAGGATGAAGCAGGCGTTGGAGCTATCAACAAAAAACTACTCTTATGTCGCCGTGTTGATGTTGGATGTCGATAAGTTTAAAAATATTAATGATTCACTTGGCCATAAGGTGGGAGACGAACTTATTCGGCAGGTCGCTGTACTACTTACTGAGCATGCTCGTCACGGTGATACGGTTGCTCGACTGGGGGGGGACGAATTTATTGTTGTCCTGTCAAATATCCGTGATATGAACGAAGTTGTTTTTTTTGCAGAAAGTCTTCTTGAAAGAGTAAGAAAGCCAATAGTGCTATTTGATAATCCTGTATCGGTAACGACAAGTATTGGTATCACGCTCTACCCATCGGATGGAGGCGGGCATGATGAACTATTAAGGAATGCTGATTTGGCAATGTATCATGCGAAATCGGAAGGCAGGAATAACTTCCAATTTTATACGCGAGAGATGAATGAGCGGGCTCTGACTCAATTGGATCTGGAACGAAGACTTAAGAATGCGGTTCAGAATGAGAGTTTTGAACTTCACTATCAACCTCAGGTCGATATAGAAACGGGTAGGATGAAAGGTGTTGAGGCGTTGCTTCGGTTGGTGGATGACGGCGAATTTATATCCCCTGACAAGTTTATCCCTATAGCTGAAGAGAGCGGCCTGATGGATCAAATCGGAGAGTGGGTGCTGATGCGGGCGTTTAGTGATGCAGTAAGGCTAAAAGAGTTGGTATCAGCCCCCATAACAATGGCGATAAATTTGTCAGCAAGTCAGTTTCGCCAGTCGGATAAACTCATTCAGTCTGTTACAACCAAGTTAAAAGAATCAGGCATAAAGCCGAAATACATTGAACTGGAACTAACCGAGAGCATGCTGATTGAGGATGTAGACTCAACTGTGGACACACTTAATGAGCTAAGAGGGCTTGGAGTCACCTTGGCCATTGATGATTTTGGAACAGGGTACTCTTCACTGAGTTATCTGAAAAATTTTCCGATAGATACCTTGAAAATCGATCGTTCATTCGTGAAGGATATTGGAATAGACCCCAGTGATGCGGCTATTGCGGTTGCTATTATCACCTTGGCTAAAGAGCTTAATATGAGCGTGTTGGCAGAGGGGGTGGAGACTGAAGGGCAACTGCTGTTTTTGGAAGGACATGGATGTAGTGCCTATCAAGGCTATTTCTATAGTAAGCCGTTACCCTTTTCTGAATTAGTTGAGCGACTGCCTCAGTTAGTTTAGAGGGCACAAAAAAAGCACGGGGTGAGCCGTGCTTTTTTGGCTTGTCATGAAACTACCCAAGAATACCCGAGAGATACGCGATACCTGCGCTAAATACGCCAATACTTGCAGCTAAAGCGATAACGTAAATTTTGTTGGTCGCGGAGCGCTGTTTTTGCGTGTAGAGATCAATGGTTCTTTGGGCGATATCTTCAGCTGTTTCACGTGAGATGTCGTGAGCCTGTTGTATTGCTTCTGACTGAAGTGTCTGCCAAAACTCAGTATCAATAGACTGAACCGACGTCATATGGTCCTTCAGTTCTTCCATTTGTTCAGAGGATAGCCCCTGAGTACCTTGGTTGCTAAGAATTTCGGTCTTTAGTTCAGCAAGTTGATTGCTCAAGAAAAGACTAACTTCTGCTGCAATATCTTCTTTGATAGCACTGGTCTTGTCGTTAATTTGCGCGGCAAACTCTTCAACTGTTTTTCTCAGACTTTCATTCTGCTCGGTTCTGGACTCTTCCAGAATGCGTTTCAGATGGTCATATTGCTCATCGAACAGGCTGCTTAATAGCTCATGCAAGCGATTGTTTACATTCGTTTTTACAGCTGATCGAGCGACTTGTTCGATCATTTCAGTAGGGAGTGCAACCACATTACTATTAAGCATATCCTGACCCTGCGGTGTTTGATAATCTACCAGTGCTTCTTGATCCGGTGTTTCCGCAATATTAAGCTCTGCTACTGCACTGTCAGTAAGGTTGACTTCAGGTTGTGGCAGAGTGCCATTAGCGACTGCATCGCCTAGCTCTTCAAGCAGTGTGGAAACGCCGTTTGGCTCTGGCGGTTTGGTTAGAATATTATAAATACCAAACTCTTTTGCCTCTTCAGCAAACTCTTCCGATTTTTTTGACGTGCACATGATGATTGGTATCGCGGCAGTCTCGGGATTGCTTTTGATAGCTTTCGTTGCCTCGACGCCGTTCATGCCTGGCATCAGGTGATCCATAAATATTACGTCTGGATTCTCATGTGAATTAAGATAATCCAACGCCTCTTCTGCTGAGCCTGCCATACTGACATTAAGGTCTATTTTCTCAAGTAATTTACTTAAGGCAAACCTTGCCACTTTTGAGTCATCAACCAATAATGCGCTTTTTATAGTCATTTCAAACCTCGGTTTTTAAACCATCTAAACCACCAGCAACTTTATACTGTGATTTAGAAATACTACGTTCCGTATTTGCTACCAGCCTTCCATGGGAGGGCATTGAGTCGCCCTATAGCTCTTCAAGCGGTAACATACTCCTGGTTCTGTTGTTCTTGCTGTAAATATTTCACCCTCAGGTGTGGTTAGGGTTGCTTTACCAAATGGTTGGCCGAATTTAAAGGTGCCAGTAATCTTACTTCCATTTGGATTCATTAGCTCACCCTTTCCGTGGTATTGGCCTTCCATGAACTGCCCAACATATTTCTTACCATTGGCATAAATTTCGATGCCTTTGCCATGAAATTGTCCTTTGGAAAACGAGCCTTCATAATGGCGGCCATCAGGGTAGGTCAGAGAGCCTTCACCGTGGAACTGGTTATCTGAGAAACCGCCCACAAATAACAGGCCATCTTTTGTCGTTAAAGAACCTTGACCATTTAACGCACCATTGACCCAGTATCCAGTATAGATATCACCATTGGCTTTTGTCAGGGTGCCTTCACCATTAAATTCACCATTTTTGAATGTACCGATGAAGGTGTCACCCTGTGCGGTAATCAGCGTACCTTCTCCCTGCATACCGCCCTCAAACCACTCACCTCGGTATTCAGAGGCATCAGGATACCGTATATTTCCACTACCATGAAACTTTCCATCGACAAAGCCGCCTTGGTAGTGGGTTCCATCGTCTGCCAGGTAGGAGCCTTCCCCAGTGGTAACTCCGTTGATCCAGGCACCGTTTCGATAGTCCACTGTAGTGTAATGTTCCAGACGAGCTTTCAGCGTTTGTGTTGTTCCACGGCTAACGGATACTTCTGTTTTCCATCCGGTATACCCGTTTTTGGCCACTTCAATGGCGTAAGTGCCGGGTGTCAACTCCACCTCAAGTCGGGTGGGGCCGTAGGGCTTTCCGTCAATCAGTACGGTGTCACCTTCCACATTTGAACGCACTACCAGCTTACCTGTAGTAACTGGTTTAGTAACTGGTTTTGGTGCGGGTTTGTCCACTGTTTTGGGTGTGTTAACTGCAACGGCTGCAGGTGTAACAGGTTCGGTGGGCTCGATGTTTGTTGAACTCTGTGTCGCTACTTCTGTATTAGGTGTGGTTGATGTCGTTTGTTCTGTATGTTTTTCGGGCTGCTCAGATAGATCGGACTCTGTATTTGCGCTGCTTTCAATTGATTTCTCAGATATGACCTTTTGGTCAGCAAATATCCTTTCATCATTGACGGATTCTAATGGAGCCTGTTCAGCAGATGCCAGACTGGCTTCTGCCTCGTTAATTACCTGTTCTTTTGAATCTTCTAACGGTTGAGGCGATATACCGGTTGTAGTGGATGGTTGAGATACGCTGGGCACGTTCGAGGTAGAAACCGCTGTCGTTGGAATCGTTGAGCCAGACATTGAGTTTTGATCACCGATGTGGGCAAATCCAGCGGTGATCAAAAGCATTAAAAACAGCGCGTTTGCAAAAATTAGAGGTCTAACATCGACCATAGGGTTTGCACCTTAAATTTATGTTCAATCTCAAAGAACCTGGGGGGTTCTACTAACCTTATTTGTACAAGTGATTCTATATTAATCAAAGTTGAAGCCACATAGAGTCAGACCGGCTCTTACCATTTTGACCATCAAACTTTCGGGAAGTGACAAAGCTGCTGAAAATGGGTGTTTATCCTGCGGTTTGTTACTACTGTTTTAAATGATCATTGGCTTGTAACTTCATTCGGTAACTACAATTGATGGTAGCGCTAAATCTGAGAGATTGTAACCGAAATAGAGGTTTCGTGATGTATTTGTAATTTGCTTCACACTTTGTCCGCCATACAGCTCACGGGAATGGTACAAAATAGCTCACTCATTGCTACCGGTATGTAATTTCTCGTTGCTGTTTTGTAACTCCTCCCAGGCTCGCATGTGGACATCTGCTTCATACTGATAGGGCGATTTGAACGGTGTCAAAACAAAATCAAAGATCGCAAAAATGAAACCGATGGAAAACCAGGCAATAAAGAGTGTTTCAATGGTATTGGCCTGGGCTTGTGGATGTGAGTTTACGAATGACTCGAGGCTCGGTAACAAGCTCGAAATCATGGCAACAGGATTAAAGCGGTTTAGCACTAAGGGGAGCCAAAAAGCAATGAATACTGGGAAAAAGCCAAAGGACCACAAAAAACGACGAAACAGATAGATTGTTAAAGCCTTTATAAACCGCTTTCGCAGTTCTGGAATTTGTTTAATCTTCTCAAAGTATTTTTTTCGCTCAATCCAATATTGCTCTACCGCTCCGGATTGACCCGCTGAAGGTGTAGTGGCTACACCGTCTTTTTCAAGTGACTCATGTCGAAAACCTAACATGTTTTACTTCCAGTACAATGGGTTGAAATGTTTGTGGCCAGTTGGGGGAGGACAATGGCGGAGGTCTAAAGACCGTGCAATTAGTATAGCGGTTAGCCTTTGCATACCCCGAATGTGGTCAACAATTATAACAAATTGAATAGCAACAACTTTATCATAAGACTGCATGCAAGCAATGAAAATTTGGCGGAATGAATCAAACAGTGAGACACTACGTCAGCACGTTATGTCAGGAACGTTTGTTTTCCCTGATGATAGAATGTTATGGAGTGTTTAATGAGTTCAGTACAAAAAGTGGCGCTGGTCGCACACGATAACAAAAAAAAGGCCTTGGTAGACTGGGTTGTCGCAAATAAAAAGAGACTCGAATCCTGTGAATTAATAACAACAGGCACTACCGGTACGTTAATTTCTGAAACAACTGGCTTGGCGGTTACGCGTATGCACAGTGGGCCTCTAGGTGGGGATCAGCAGATCGGCGCAAGAATTTCTGAGCAGAGTGTAGATCTTTTGATTTTCTTTTGGGATCCGCTGGAGCCTATGTCTCATGACCCTGACATTAAAGCGCTATTGCGAATCGCTACCCTATGGAATATTCCCATAGCCTGTAATAAAAGTACTGCCGATTTTGTTATCAGTTCTCCCTTGATGGAGCAATATGATCGGGACATTCCCAATTTTGAAGGCTATACAAGGCGAAAAATTGCAGTTGATTAAGGGTTATTAATGTTTATTGTTAAAGCAATTATAAAAATATCAGTACCACTCGCTCTGTTATTCAATCTATTCGGTTGCGCGACACCCGTTAGTGATCTTACTTTTCGAATGCAGACTGAGTTGGATGAAAGTAAAGCGGCCATTTATCTCTATCGAACTAACGTCTATGCCGTGAAAGACGCTTATCCATTTGTGTTTGTGAATGATGAACCCCAAGGCAAGCTGGAGCATATGACCTATAAGGTGTGGACATTTGAACCCGGAGAGTATGAATGGGTGATAAGAGCGGGGGATTTGTGGGATGAAATTACTGCGTTGAAGGGGTGGGAGATCAGGGAAAAGAAAATAAAACTGAATGTTGAGGCTGGAAAACACTATTTTTTAAGACTTAAGCCAAGTGTTCAGGCTAACAAGCTTGGCTGGAGAGATGCTAAACTAGAGCAAGTGAATGAAGTCAAAGCGTTAAAAGAAATTCGATCGAGTACATTGTCCCATTAATAAGGGGCATATTATGTATAAACCACCTATATTATGAGTAGCTCTTTGGCTATCGATGTCCGTTATGCTTAAAATGCCTGCTCGGAAAAATTGCATGTGCTTAAATAAGTGTGCGTATAAATAAAACGGCGAGGAATATTATCTAAATGTCTGTAGCGAAACCAACCAAGAAAGTCTTTCATCCTGCATTTAAATTGCAACGTACTCATAAAATCGATTCCCTGAAAGTGGACGTTGAGGAGTATGTTCATTTAAAAACCGGTGCCAAACACCTCCACTTGGCATCTGACAATGATGAGAATGTATTTCTTGTTGGTTTAAAAACTGTGCCACAAGACAATACCGGTGTTGCTCATATACTTGAACATACCGCGCTATGTGGTAGCGAAAGATACCCGGTGCGCGACCCGTTTTTTATGATGATTCGTCGTTCATTGAATACCTTTATGAATGCGTTCACCAGTAGTGATTGGACGGCTTACCCTTTCGCCAGTAAAAACCGCAAAGATTTTGATAATCTCCTCTCTGTCTATTTGGATTCTGTGTTCTTTGCTCGATTGGATCCGCTGGATTTTGCTCAGGAAGGGCACCGTTTGGAGTTTGAGGAAGCGGATAACCCAGAGTCAAAGCTAACCTATAAAGGTGTTGTATACAACGAAATGAAGGGCGCGATGAGTTCGCCGGTGAGTCAGTTGTGGCAAACCTTCACGCGCCATTTGTATCCGACAACGACTTATCACTT
>JBFKTM010000093.1:0-8388 GCA_041636295.1 Oleiphilaceae bacterium | reverse complement strand
GTTATCAATCATCATATGTACCGCCATGTCCTTTATGGTTTCACCCGGGTAGTCCACCATGTCATCGAACCACTGACTCATCGTCAGGTGCTCCTTAAGATACTCCCGATCCCACATATTCAGCAGTAACTCAAAAGAGTTAATAACGTGCCCAAGCGGATTAGTCAGCTTAAAAGCCAGAGAGTTAACCCAGCCCGGCACGTGAAAATATCGAGCAGGCATGTCTAACAACGAGAAATTCAACATTTGTGATAACGCTTGTGCAGGACGATAGATCGCTGACAATACCCGACCGGCCACACCACTCTGATGCATATCGACCGGACTCGCTACCGTTATCATATTACGTATATGCGGATCGTGGGAGACCGCTGCGTACATTAGTGACAGCAAGCCACCCATACAGTACGAGAAAATAGAGATATCCTGCTCACCACTCACTTGCCGAACCTGTCGCAATGCCGCAGGCATCCACTCCAACACATAGGTTTCCAAAGAGAGGTCACTGTGATCTTCGGTTACCTCTCCCCAGTCAATAAGGTAAACATCAAACCCCTTGGCAAGAAAAAATCGTACCACGCTGCGATGGGGCATCAGGTCAAATATCATTGATGTTGCCGCAAGCGGAGGAACCAAGACCACAGGCACACGATGGCGCCGCTGACTCACTTCAATAACTTCATCACCTACCTGTATCTGTTCATCATCCAGCGGCAAATAGTGTCTAACAGACATAATCCGATCACGATAAATTACATCATAAGGCGTTAAGTTGGACACAATAAAATTTTCACTATAGAGCTTCCTTTCAACCGCATTTACCAGACTCCAAAAAGCCTTTTCCGCAATGCCCGGCACAATACTTCCCATTTTGTTTCCCCTGTCCAACGTCCAATATTTTTCAAAGCAATGATTTGTTCTGACTGCTGGTCACTTTATAGCACACTCAGGTCTACCTCTTAAAGAGAGAGGATTTCACTAACCTCAATCACTATTCATCTATTTGTAATTTATTTGTCTTATTTCCGTTACACCCAGAGCAAATAGTAGACCTTAACAAATAGCCCTTTTCTTCACTCACAAACAGTTTAAATAATATTATGAATACCATTAAAGACCGACCACATATTTCGTTTGTTACTGAAACTTATGCTCCAGAAATCAATGGTGTTTCAAACACACTAGGTTATCTCGTCAAAGAGTTGCTGAGTGAAGGGTACGACCTTCAGGTTATTCGCCCAAAACAACACGAAAAAGACACTGGCGAAGCCTATGACAATGTTGAACATATCACCGTCAAAGGCTTTCCCCTCCCCGGCTACCCGGAATTAAAATTTGGTTTGCCCACTAAAAAACGGATTGTGCAGCAGTGGCAAAAGAAACGCCCACATATGGTTTATGTGGCAACCGAAGGACCACTAGGATGGAGTGCGGTATCTGCTGCTAATAAACTTGGGATCCCTGTCTATTCTGGTTTTCATACCAATTTTCAGACCTATAGCCAATATTACGGCGCAGGCTGGATGCAACGAATAATCATGTTTTATCTGAAAGCATTCCATAACCGAACTGTGGGCACGATGGTGGCCACGCCTAAAATGCAAGACCTGCTTGTCGACAATGGTTTTGACAATGTCAGCATCTTAGGGCGAGGTGTCGATGAAAAACGGTTCTCACCCTGCTATCGAAGCCGACCGTTACGTGCCAGCTGGGGGCTTTCAGATGACGATCTGGCTGTAATCTATGTGGGTCGAATAGCCCCGGAGAAGAATCTAAGTCTGGCAATCAGCTGTTATCAGCGCCTTGCGACCATGAACCCCAAAACCCGCTTCATTCTGGTCGGCGACGGCCCAATGAAAAAAACACTGGAACAGAAGTATAAGCACTTCATTTTCTGTGGAAAAAAAACCGGAGAGGACCTCTCGACGCACTATGCTTCGGGGGATATTTTTCTATTCCCCAGTAAAACAGACACGTTTGGCAACGTCGTGACCGAGGCAATGGCCAGCGGTCTGGGTGTGGTCTCTTTTAATGATGCCTCGGCTTCGGCTCTCATCGATCATCAAATCAATGGAATGAAGGCAGATCTTGATGATGACGAGCAGTTTACTCGGCACGCCCTATCACTGGTAAATCAACCAACCCTACTCAACGAGATCCGCCAGCAGGCTCGAACAACGGCACTAACACTATCCTGGAATCAAATCGCACAACAACTGCTTGCGACCACCCAACCATCCCTTAGCATAGGACAAACCAATGAGTACGCAAAATGCTTCTAGACTATTTAACCGCATTGATCAGTATGAAATAGATTTATGCAAACGTATCAACCGCTATAGCCGAGTACCGCTGGCGCTAAACTATTTCAAAGTTGTAAGCCGATTGGGCGATGGCGTTTTATGGTACTGCGTGATCATAGTATTACCAATTATTTATGGCGAGCCTGGTATTGAGTCGGCTTTACGGTTGACGCTGACTGGCATTGTTTGCACTGTCATTTATAAATTTTTAAAAAACAGATTAGTTCGAGAGCGACCTTTTTTTAGTTACCCGACCATAAAATGCGGTACCCCCCCGCTTGATCGCTACAGTTTCCCTTCGGGCCACACTCTCCACGCCGTATGCTTTACCGTTATTCTACTATTCATTCACCCACTATTTGCACTACTGATACTGCCTTTCACTATTAGCGTCGCGCTCTCTCGTATAATACTGGGGCTGCACTACCCAACAGATGTTGTAGCCGGTGCAATGCTTGGAGGCTTTTTAGGATTCCTGGCTGTACAGATTCAACCTCCAGTGATCCTGTAAGATCTACGCCCATCCGGGAGAGTACGCGACCTGAGTGTTGCAACCCTCCTCGCATAAAAGGCGCGATTACCAATAGGTAATATTACGCATTCTGCCCACAGGCTCCGAACGCTACCATACCCCTAACGCTTAAAGCCACTCTCCACTCAGAATGGGATCCAGCAATGCACTCCAGAAACATATTACTGAACACAGCCCTTACATCACTGGGTATTGGGTGCAGCCTACTCCTGGCAATGCTCACCATTGAATATATGATTGTAGGCAACTTTGAAAATATTCTCGCCTACAGTCTGATCTCCATAACGGTGTCCGGAATATATTTATTTTCGATGGTCATCAATAAGACACTACTTCGACATCAACAAAACGATAAAGAGACGCGTTCTTATCCGAATAACCCGATCAAGAAGCCCAGAAGAGTAAACTATAAATAAGCAACTAAAAAAAGGGAGGGTCCTTCCCTCCCCATAATTGCACAAGGGAAACAGGATAAAATTTTCTCAGCTTATACTAAGCCGAGCGCAGCAAACCGTGCTTGTATTTCATCAGGAATCGCTGGATCATCAATCGTTGAGGGGATAGAAAATGCCTCGCCATCGGCAATCTGCCGTATTAACTTTCTCAAAATTTTACCCGAGCGGGTTTTCGGTAAACGATCAACGACAATAGCTTTTTTGAAACAAGCCAACGGCCCTAACTGTTCCCGCACCCGCCCCACCAATTCCTGTTCCAACACCCCTTCATCAGGGTTAACGCCATCTTTTAGCATCACCAACCCGATGGGTAGCTGGCCTTTTAATTCGTCAGACACCCCGACCACGGCACACTCAGCAATCGCAGGGTGGCCACCGACGATCTCTTCCATCTCGCCGGTTGACAACCGATGCCCTGCCACATTAATTACATCATCAGTTCGCCCCATAATAAATACGTAACCGTCCTCATCAATATACCCTCCATCACCAGAAGCGTAATAGCCTTCAAAGACCTTTAAATAGGCACTTTTAAATCGAGTTTCATCCTGCCAAATCGTCGAGAGGCAGCCAGGAGGTAACGGTAATTTTAATGCAACATTCCCCTGTTCGTTTGTTGCAACCTGGCATCCTGCCGCATCAAGAATTTGAATATCAAACCCGGGCGTAGGCACCGATGACGAGCCTGGCTTGACCGCCTTCATCTCTATACCGACAGGGTTACCAGCAATCGCCCATCCAGTTTCTGTTTGCCACCAATGATCGATGATAGGCCGTTGTGTGTGTTGCTCCAGCCAGTGATATGTAGGCGGGTCCAACCGCTCTCCAGCCAGGTATAGTCGCTCTAGCGCAGCTAATTTATACGGTTTTAGCCCCAAGGCTTCAGGATCTTCTTTTCGAATTGCCCGAAAGGCCGTGGGCGCACTAAAAAGCGCCTTAACGTTGTATTCATCACAGACCCGCCAGAACGCGGCGGCATCCGGCGTTTTTACCGGTTTTCCTTCATATAAAATAGTGGTACACCCCGCAAGCAGCGGACCATACACGATATAAGAGTGACCTACGACCCACCCCACATCAGAGGCTGCCCAAAACACCTCACCAGGCTGCATTCCGTAGATGGCTTCCATACTATATTGCATCGCCACCGCATGCCCTCCATTATCGCGGACAACCCCCTTGGGCTTGCCTGTCGTACCGGAGGTATACAAAATATAGAGTGGGTCCGTCGCTTTCAGCGAAACGGGCTCAGCAGGCTGCGCCAATGCCATCTGTGCGTCCCAATCCACATCCCGACCTTGTTGCAGCTCAGCCAACCACTGTGGACGCTGAAAAATAATACTGCTACCGGGCTGGTGCTGAGATAACTCAAGTGCCTTATCCAATAACGGTTTATAAGGAATCACCTTGTCTACCTCAACTCCACAAGAGGCGGAGACCACGACCTTGGGTTTTGCATCATCAATTCGCACAGCCAACTCATGGGCAGCAAAACCACCAAAAACAACCGAATGAATAGCCCCCAATCGCGCACATGCCAGCATTGCGATAACCGCCTGTGGCACCATAGGCATATAGATGACAACCCGATCACCTTTGGTGACACCTTGCTGCCTCAATACACCCGCAAAGCGTGCAACCAGTTGAGTTAATTCGGCATAACTGAAAGCTTGTTTCTGACCCGTGACTGGCGAGTCATATTGTAGGGCGATTTGGTCTCCTCGCCCCTGATCGAGGTGATAATCAAGCGCCAGCCAAGCAGTATTCAGTTCACCGTCCGAATACCATTGATCTAAGCCGCTCTCAGTTTTGCTCAGAATAGTATTAGGTTTTTTAAACCAGGCAATTCTTTCCGCTTGCTGACGCCAAAAACGTTCGGGTTCTTCCAAAGACTGCTGATACTGCGATTGATAGCTCATAGTCATCCCCTGCATAATGCGGTAGTTATTGTTCAATTTATAAGCATATCCACTACAGTAATCACTAATAAAGTAGACAAAAGGCTAATGAATAACTCTATTACGATTTGTTTAGGCCGCTTACGTTATTACGGAATAAACGCTATTATTAAACGCTTTATAGCCAAATCAGATAACCGCCGTGACATTGATCAAATACCTCTGGAAACTTGTCCCTTTCTCTATCGTTTTCGGTGCATACCTACTGCTCCAGTTTGACTGGAGTAGCCAGTGGGTAGGAAAAATCCACACATCACTCCCTTATTTGATGAGCGCCCTGCTACTGTTAGTGTCGCTGATTTTTAACCGCAGCCGACTGGCACTCGGTGCCATTAATGCATGCCTGGCCTATGCCTTTATTCAAAATGGAATGCAAACACCCTATGCTGAGCCTTCAACCCAACTGCTCTTTATTGGTAACGCCATTCTTTTTTCATGGCACCTCTGCCTGGCGGCATTCTACCGTGAGCGAGGCAGCGTCTCAGGATGGGGCTTGTTCCGTTTATTCCTGATAATCGGTAGCTATATCGTGCTATGGGTAGGGGTTCGAGACGGCTATTTGGACGCGCTGCACCCAATCCTTGCACCTTACTTGATCAATCAACATAACGATCATAGCTGGGTTGGGTCAGCACTGCTTTTATCGCAACTGCTAAGTGGCATTGTGTTGATCGCATTGGCACTATGGAAAAGAACATCAACCGAAACAGCGCTACTGGCTGCCTGGTTAACAGGCAATGCCATCTTTTTTGACTTTGCACTAAACGCAATATCCACCACACTATTTACGGCACTTCTGCTTGCCATGTTTGTCTCTCTGATACAAAGTGCCTATGACCTGGCATTTGTTGATGCACTGACACTCCTGCCTGGCCGTCGAGCATTAGATGAAAGACTAGGGACACTAACAAAACACTTTACCATCGCCATGGTGGACGTCGACCACTTTAAAAAGTTCAATGATAGCTATGGTCACGATGTGGGTGATCAAGTGCTCAGACTGGTTGCCAGCAAACTACGAAAAGTGGGCTGCGGAGGGGTAGCCTATCGATATGGCGGAGAAGAGTTCTCGATATTATTTCCTCATAAAAGTGCCGACAGGATTGAGCCAGCACTCAATAAAGTCAGAGAGGGTATCGCTAATTACCAAATGACACTACGCAGTCAAGAACGAAGCAAGAGCAAAAAACTGGGGGAGAAGCTTCGTTATGCGGTCGTCTCGCGCCAGAAGAATGTCAACATCACCGTCAGTATCGGGGTCGCTGAAAAAACAGATACTGCTTTTACACCAGAAGAGGTTATTAAATGTGCCGATGAGGCACTCTATCAGGCAAAAAACAGTGGACGTAACCGAGTTATAATTAAAGCAACGTAAGTCAGCCCCCTCTTTATCTAAAGTTCCGAAATCAACAGGTTAGACGAAGTAAGAGTATTGAATCTTACCTCGTCAACCAGATAAATTTGGCTTACTTTATCCGTCGCTATTTGCGAACCCCTTCGATTGAAAGAAATATCTCAATCTCTTCCGAAGCGGGTCCGAGGTATTTAGGTATATTAAAGTCTTTCAGTTTGAACTGGGTTTTACCAGCAAAGCCGTTACGGTATCCACCCCATGGATCATCCCCTCCACCAATATGTTCAGCATCTATTGCGATTTCTTTAGTAACACCGCGCAAGGTAAAGTCCCCATATACCATTGCTTTGCCATTCCCTTTATCTTCGATACGGGTACTTACAAAGGTAGCCTGCGGAAATTTTTTCACCTCAAGAAAGTCATCACTCCGCAGGTGCTTATCTCGCTCGGCATGATTAGAATCCACACTAGACGTATCAATAGTCACAGCAATTTTTGACGCTGCGGGATTTGCCTCATCATAGCTAAAGTTACCCTCGAACGTGTTGAAGCGTCCATATAACCAGCTATACCCCAAATGGCTAATTTTGAACTGAACAAAGGCGTGTGCACCTTCATGATCAATAACATAATCTGCCGCATTTACCGAGCCAGCAGATAGCAACAATGCCGATGTTGCGCCTAATACCCACTTATTTAACTTCATAGTTCCTCCACAATTAGGTTATTTACTATTGCTTTACTACTTAATTATGAGGCGTTTTTCCCACGCCCAACATCCGTAACAAAGTTTGATCTTTATCGATAAAATGATGTTTCAACGCTCCTAAGGCATGAACCACCACGATTGACATAAGAAGATATGCCAGAATCTCATGCACTTCTCCCGCCCAATCCTCAAGATTATCAATGCCACTAATCACAGAAGGCACATCAAACCAGTTGAAGACAGAAATTGCCCGACCATCCGCCGTTGATATGAGGTATCCACTCACCATCAACATAATTAATAAACCATAAAGGGCCAGATGAACCCAATGAGCCAACATGACTTCCCACCGTTTATGATTTTCTAATGGCTTCGGTGTTGTATTCAATAAACGCCATACCAGTCTGAATAGAACAACCATAAACAGCAAAATACCGACGCTTTTGTGAATATCCGGTGCGGTTTTATACATCGAGTCATAATAATCCAGCTCCACCATATAGAGCCCGAGACCAAATAATCCAAATAGCGTAATGGCCACAAGCCAATGTACCGCTATGGTTACGATGCCCCAGTCATACTCTGTATTTTTCACCCCCATACGCCTGCCACCTCAATTTCTGCTTTGAGCCATAATACCGCTATTTATTTGATGATATTCTGCATTTTATTGCTATATATGATCTATTTTTTAGATATAAAACAGTAACACTTATTCAAGATGACGATAGAAAGCATAGTGTAAATCAACACTATCTCCTGCACGGATGATGCCCCCACCCAATAAGAGATTAATGATTTTATTAAACGGGATTTGAGAAGGCAGGCCGATAAGTACATCCACGTACAGAATTATTCGCATTAGTCACTTAAAGTACACACCGTTCCTAATACCCTTGAGGGCTTGTGCCAGGTCAGACAGGCCGCCCCATGAAGCCCCTGATTTTTGATGAAGAGAATTTGAAAATGAACGAATTTGACGAAGATGTTGTTATACCTAGCAACAACTAATAAGCCGCTTTCTGGTTTCTCCCTTTTCCAGCTAGCCAGTGAACTACTCGCACTTTAGCGGCAATC
>JBFKTM010000092.1:0-8394 GCA_041636295.1 Oleiphilaceae bacterium | reverse complement strand
GGGCATACCGTGATGCACCTGCCGGGCTGAGAATCTGGTGTGGTAGTACGGTTGACGAAAAGGACCTTGCAGCTTTGATGCCCTGGCTGGTATGGGGGTATCAGCAGGTACGTTAGTCAATATTTCTTGGGGTCAGACCCGTCGGGTCTGACCCCGTCTAACATCGCGCAACACGTTGCTGGAAATTTAAAATAAAAAGGAGCTGCACCGTGATCTATTCGCCATCGTCATCAACGCTATTCAAAATAAGAAGTTATAACCAGATATCCCTTCATGGATTGGAGCGATTTCCCAGGGAGCGCTATGAGGTGGCCTGCGATATCAACTCACCCCATGCGATCATCTTGCGCAGTCATGACTTACATGCTGAAATTTTACCGGACGGGCTTTCCGCCATTGCCAGGGCGGGAGCAGGCGTTAACAATATCCCGGTTAAACAGTGTACCGAGGCGGGCATTGTTGTTTTCAATACGCCGGGAGCCAACGCCAATGCAGTAAAAGAGTTAGTGCTGACAGGCCTGTTGCTTAGCTGCCGAGGTGTTATTCAGGGCATTAATTTTATCAACAGCCAAGACCCTAAGGTGTTGCCAGATCAGCTGGCCGCTCAAATGGAAGCGCAGAAAAAACAGTTTAAAGGCAGTGAATTAGCGGGGAAAACCCTCGGCATTGTCGGGCTGGGGGCAATTGGCTCAATGGTGGCCGATATGGCATTGGCAATGGGGATGACGGTGTTGGGGTATGATCCGGCCATTTCAGTGGATGCGGCCTGGCGGTTGTCGAGCCGTATTCAGAAGATGGACAATCTCAGCGCCTTAATGGCACGTTCTGACTATATTACGCTTCATGTACCGGCGATTGATGCGACCCGCCATATGGTTAATGGCGAAAATCTGTCAGGGGTGCGGCCAGGCACGACACTGTTGAATTTCTCTCGGGGGGCGGTGGTTGATGACCATGCGATCGAGAAGGCACTTGATACTGGGGCATTGGCACGGTATGTCAGTGACTTTCCGATTCCTGCCCTGATTGGCCGGGATGATGTTATTTTTACCCCGCATATTGGTGCCAGTACAGTCGAGGCGGAAGAAAATTGTGCCGTCATGGCCGCCGATCAACTGGTGGACTTTCTGGACAATGGCAATATCAGGAACTCGGTCAACTTTCCCACTATCATGATGGAACGATCCGGTGGGCCGCGTATTACCTTCACTAACCACAATGTGCCTGGGGTATTGGGTCATGTACTCTCGTTGCTTGCCGATCAGAATGTGAATGTGGCCGATATGCTGAATAAAAGCCGGGATGAGATCGCCTACAACATTATTGATGTCGAGAGTGTGCCGACGGATGCGCTATTGGCGGCAATCTATGAAGTTGAGCATGTGATCAATGTGAGAGTGGTATAGCGGTATCGTAACCGCTATACCTGTAAACCCTACTGCGTGCCTGGGGTCGCCAGAGAACCGGCCAGTTACCACATCAGGTCGTCTGGGATTTCATATCCGGCATAGGGGTCATCAGGATCGACATCGGCTTTTTGCTCAATGCAGATGGCCATGTCCGGGTCGCGCAGGTGAATCCGCTTGGCGATATCGGTAGGTACCAGCCGATAGCCTTCACCGTAAACTGCGATCGACAGCAGGCCTTTCATCAGCTTGTCCTGCAGGGTTTTGTCGACATAGATCTTCTTAACCTGGGTGCCGTGCACAAAGTTATAGGCGATCTCGCCATCTTTGGGGATCTCAACCGTATTACTTTCAATCAGTTGCTTGATCTCGGCTTCGGCTGCTCGTTTGGCACTGGCGGCTTGTCGTTGCTGGTTCAGTGCTTTATCCCGCGCGATCTGCTCCTGGCGGGCAATGGCGGCCTGATTCTCAGTGCTTTCCGTCTGCTCTACGCTCTTTCCGGATTTTTTTTCATTTTTAACTTTTTTGGCTTTTTTGCGTTTGTGAGCCTTTGCCTCTTGTGCTTGCTTCTTGTTGGCAAGCCCCATGTTTAATAGTTGGTCTTGTAGTGAACCGCTCATTGTCTTGTTGCCATTGAAAAAGTGATAGGACGCTGTTCGAAGGTTTACGGCACTATATCACACAACCAAATAAGAGCTGAAGAGGATGCCGCGCTAGTCAGCATAGCGCTGATAAATCTGGCTATACCAGCGCTGATTAATCGAAACAATGCTGTCCCACAGCTGTTCTGCAATGTCCTTGTGCTGCTGATAAAACTGATGACTAATCAGCAGGTAAGAGCCTTTTATTCGGAGTGGTGGCTCATTGGCCATGATATCGCTGTACTGTTTGGTCTGTGCCAGTATCTGATTGCCTGACTCACACAGTGTTGCGGTACCCGAGACGCGGTCATGTTTTAGCAAAAAGAAACCCCGGTCAGTAGAGTTTACATCGGTAATCTCTATATCGTTTGCCTGAAACAGGTCGACAATAGAGTAGCCAAGCGGCACTGCCACGGGGAGTGAGCCAATGTTCTCAAATGAGTTTCCGCTCCATCTGAAATCGTTGTCTGATTTGGTATAGAGGCAATAACGGGTCATTTCGAATGCACGGTCATAGTCAGGTTCTTCACCCTTCATCGGATAGACCCCGATTTTATGTCGGCTCGCTTTATAGCTGGCAATAACGCCACTAATATCACCATCGGCCAACATCGCCAGGCAGCGCTTCCAGGGCTCTCGGCGAAATGACAGCTTTATCTCTGGCCGCTCCTGATCCAGTATCTGCAGTACTTCAATTGAAACACCGGGGTGTTCAGCGGGAACCTCTTTTCCATTGCCGACAAAGTAGGGGAGTAGCTGCTTGTCTTCGTAGCACATGACGAAAGGAATCGACTGCTGAGCAGCGGCTAGTGGTGCGTCGATAAATAAAAGTAATAAGCTCAGCCAGCGTAACGAAACCATGGTGTTATACAACGATGAATAGTGTGTTTATAAAATTAGTTGAACTGACTGAAAAGTAAAGGCAGGAAGAACAGGGGGCAATCTGGATTGCCCCCTCAGACAAGGCTGTTAAAGCAGATGATGTGTCCGGTGTTAAAAACCGATGTTGGATAATGCTCGATCACCGGATTTGGTAAAAAGCAACCAGCCCAGTAGCGCGCCACCCGCAGCTGCCGTCACCACTCCATTGATGAAGTAGAGTAGTGACCACTCGGTTAAATTAAACGCAATGTTAATGGTTTCCATCTTTATTGCTGCCAGTTTGGTGACAACGCCCAGGATCAAAACTGAATAAAACATCGTACCGGCAATGGCTTGCTTGCCTCGCAGTTGTCCGACCAGTGAGAAATCAATAAAGACTCCCAGCACTGCGCCCATGCCAATACCACCAATACCGATAGTCCAAAGTACTTTGTCAACCAGATAGTCGGCGGAGCCAGTCAGGAAGCCAAATACAATCAGGTTAATCATTTCTAATGCGACCGCGATAAATATTGAAAATGTCAGTGGTCGTGTGTACATAAGTCGTGATTGATTCATATGTACGTTCTCCTTGTTGTGTGAAGTATGTCACATAGTGTGCAATGATCGTTCTAGGTGATTCATACTAATTTTTAAAAAAGTAGCGAAAGTTTGCTCGGCAGCAAGAAAACGGTAAGCCGGTCGATTCAGACAATCGAATAGATGGGTGGTTATAGGGCGCGAGGGTAGGCAAACAAGATGAAGTGTGCCGCATTCAGTGAAAAGTGCACCAGGATACTGCTTTCCACCCTGCCGGTTAACTGAAATGCGTAGCCATAGAAAAAACCGGCAATGGAGGCCAGTAGCATATAGTGCACACCCCCTGCAAAATGGGCCACACCAAACAGTAGTGCCACCAACAGCGTCGCAATTAATGGTCCCCCTTTGATGCCCTGCAGCCTGACACTGAGTGGCTGCTGCAGCAACTTACGAAAGAACAGCTCTTCGGCGACACAGGTGAAAAACAGGTTGCCTGCTAACCAGAGTGGACTAATGCTATGCCATTTAATATCGACCTGAGTCATCCCTAAGCCATAGCCGGCTCCCAGCACGATCCAGCAGGCAATTAGCGCTAAGGGCAGTGCGACGCTAATGATCCGTCGCCATGCAGCGGTTGATCTGGCCAGACTGCCGCTAACAAACAGCAGTAGCAGTAATCCTGCCAGTGGCTTGTCTATCTTAAAGGACCAGTTGAGTGCAGGGCTGGAAGAGGAGAGAGGATAGTGTTCCAGAATTCGCAGTGCATCGAAGCCGGGTGCCTGATGGGCCGCGAGCACAACAAACAACGGCAGTGACACGAAAGCACCGACCATATTCCACCGTCGATTAACGTTGCTCGAGAATAGCAGGAAGAGGGCCGCAAACAGGACTACCAGCAGCAACAGGCCAGAAACCGATAGCTGTCCACTATATAAGCTGGTGCCCAAACAGAGCGCCAGCAGGGTGTAAGGCACGGCTTTATTGCGCAGCCAGAATGACAGGGTGGTTAGTATCATTAACCCGGCGGTGAGCGCGTAAATCAAGGGGACTGAAGGTAGCACTGAATTAACTATAACCTCGCAGGGCAATTAGCGTTAAATTTAGGCCGGCTTGAGGCACATTTGTTTGGTAGTTTTCGCCAGTTTAACTGATAATGTCGCCGCTTTTCTCTTTCTATTCTCTCAATTCCTGCAAAGTGGTAATTATGTCCCTCCCCGGTAAAGAAATATTCCGTACCTTTGATGAGCTTGGTCCGATTCAAGTGTTTGATGACGGAAATAAACGTTATCTTGGTTTTGGCTCAGGGGATGAGCAGAGCTGTGTGATGAATGCGCAGCCGCAACTGCTGTTACATGACTATGCCAGAGCGATGATGCTGGTATTGCTGTTTCACCAACCACGCAAGGTCACGCTATTGGGGTTGGGGGGCGGTAGTTTAGTGAGCTGTATGCATCACCACTTTCCTGACGTTGAGCTAACCATTGTGGAGTTACGACAGGCCGTGGTGGATACCGCTTACCGATTTTTTCAACTACCGAGAAATGAGCGTGTACGCCTGTCAGTGATGGATGCCGGGCTGTATTTAAGAAAGGCAAAAACCGGGCGTAGTGATCTGATTTTATGTGATCTTTATGGCCCTGATGGATTGGATTCCCAGCAACTCGACCCTGACTTTATCGAGCGATGTTATGAACAGTTAACGGATGATGGTTGGTTGGTACTGAACTGCTGGCAGAATCACCGAAATGAAGCCGAGGGGCTACGCTCCATTATGGATTGGTTCCCTGAGACTAAGGTGTGTAGTGTGCCGGGCGGAAATTGGACCATTTTAGCTGGTAAGCAGGTCAGTACGCTGACTCAAAAACAGCTGGAAGCAAAGGCAAAAACGCTATCGACGACCTTGGGCTTTTCACTGTCTGCGCAGCTTAAACGCATGGAAGACTACGGGTTTTAGGTTCAGAACTACTTCCTTCAATCTGCCTGTTAAAACCAGGCAGGTCGATAGTCACTTTTTTCCAGCCAGGTTTGATCATCGATATCACCAAACATGGTATGAGAGGCATCATGCCCCGCCTCTTCCAGAGAGCGGAGGCGCGCAATGGTGTGAGGAAGCTCATCGGCGGCCTGATCCAGTAACAGCCAGATCTGTTTTATATTACTTAATTGCTTGTTATCAATGGTGGCACCTAAGGTGATTAACCATAGGTCCATGCCCAGTATAGAGAGCTCCCAGTGTTGCTGGGGTTGGCTTTCTGGTGTCAGCTGCAGTTTTTTCAGCTGGGACTTTACGGTTTTCATTTCACTTTGCATCTTGTTCTGAACGGCCTGTAACAGCTCAAATATAAGACGCCGTTTCTTATCGGAGCTTTGTGCCGGGTTGTACAGGGTTTCAGATAACTGGTTGGAACGATCAATGACACGTGATCGGAAGACCGTTGCCATTGCCAGTAGCGTCGCCTTTTGCTCTTTGTCGGCCTGGGTGAGGAAATCAAGTAGCTTTTGCGTCTTGAGTCGATTGGTTTTTTTAACCTGTCGGCGTCTCGACCAACTATCGAAGATTTCGGAGAAAACACTCATTGTTTAAGCTCGTATTGTGTCATTAAATAAGAATCCCACTATCACCACCATTGTATCTACAATAGTAACAACCATAGCAAAACTATGACGTAATAGCGCGTTATCGGTTGTATTGTTACAGTTGATCGGCCTGGGTCAGTGTCGCTGATTGATTGTATTCACTGTAGAGCACCACCAGTTTTCCGCTGGTGAGAGCGTGGCGCACCTGGCTACGACGACTATCAAGTGGCTCTTCAATATCGTTAAGCCCCCAGTCACGTATACAGTAGTCATCAATAAGGTTGTTAATGGCGTCTTCACTGAGTTGTTGGAAAGGGATTAGCATAAGTCTGTGCTCAAAAACTGGTTTTATTGGTCAACTGTATTAATCTTCATAAGAAAATAACTATTACATCAACAGGGACTAAAAATGCAGCCAGCGTTGCTGTTGTTACTCTTACTCTCGGCATTCAGCGCGCTTGTGGTATCCAATTCGCAGGCTCAAACGTTAAAAGTCTCTACCGGAGAGTGGGCTCCGCTTATTTCATCAGAAGTAGCCAACGACGGCCCGATTTCTCAAGTCGTAAAAGAGGCTTTTGCACTCAGTGGGATTCCGGTAGAGCTTAATTATCACCCCTGGAAGCGGGCAATGGAAGAGGTTCGCCTAAAAAGGGTGGATGCCGGCTTCGCCTGGCGAAAAACGGCGGCAAGAACCCGCGAGTTTTTATACAGTGAAGAAATATATGAAGGCGTCAACGTATTCTTTCATTTAAAATCAGTCCCTTTTCAGTGGCAGCAAATGGAGGATCTTGAGAGCTATCGTCTTGGCGGTGCATTGGGATATGCCTATAGTCAGGCCTTTGATGATGCGGAAAAATCCGGTACCTTTGAGGTCTTTCGAGTCAATGACGAAGCAAGTTTAGTCGGGTTGCTGTTGAGTCGTCGTATTGATGTATTTCCTGCCAATCGTGAAGTTATCAGGCATATTCTTAAACAACAGTATCCAAACCAGCTTGAGCAGATTGTTTTTCACCCACTCCCATTAACCCGCAAACCCCTCCACCTGATTGCAATGCCGACCGATGCAGGACATGAACTGATCAAACAGTTAAACCTTGGCTTGAACCGTTTAAAGAGCTCAGGTCGCTTCCAGCAGATCTATCGCGCCCATAACGACTAGAGATCTCTGTTTATGGGCGCTGACGAGTGTCGATGTCCGTTAGCTGAAAAGCGGTTTGATAGGATGGAGTGGTTCGAAATCTGGCGTGGTTTTCTGTGCTTTAGCAGCGAAGCACTTCATCATATCTTGTGGGCGGAACATACCCGACTGCCAGGTCGCCATGTATTTCAGACTGTCGGCCACGCTATGGTCACGGCTGTAGTTAATCATCTCTTTGCAGCCGGCCACAGCCATCGGTGACTGTTGGGCGATTTGCTCGGCTATTTCCATGACACCGGCCAGCATGGTCTCTTGCGAGGTATAAACCTTGTTAACCAAACCGATCTCTTTCGCTTCCTGGGCGTCAAACTTACGACCGGTATACGCCAGCTCCCGCATGACACCTTGTGGAATCAAGTGAGGAAGTCGTTGCATCGTGCCTAAGTCGGCGGTCATTCCCAGCTGGGTTTCTTTAATGGTGAAAAAACTGTCCTCGGTACAGTAACGGCTGTCGCACGCACTGATCATGTCAACGGCACCGCCAATACAACCCCCTTGAATGGCAGCCAACACGGGAATACGAATATTTTCCAAAACATTAAAGGCATCCTGCAGTTGCAGTACGGCGCGACGTAAGTTTTCTGCCATGCGCGCAGGGTCGCCCTGCATCGGGATACTATTGGGGCTGGTAAAAACGGCTAGGTCCATTCCGGCGGAGAAATGTTTGCCGGTAGAGGAGAGTACAATAACGCGGGCTTCTGCCTGTTGGTTGATGTCGTTGATGGCTTTGGGGAACTCTTGCCAGAAATCGACATTCATCGAGTTTAATTCGTTGGGACGGTTCAGTTTTACCTGGGCAATGTGGTTCTCGATGGTGACTTCAAGGCTTTTGAAACTCATTGTACGATCCTCATTTAAGTAATTTGACGGTGTCAAGATTGATAAGGTACGGTTTGAAGTTGACGATGTCAAGATGGCATAAACCACCGTATTTACTGAAGCCATTGTGATGCCTTATCCGTGATCGCTATAATTCGTACTATGACAACGACTATACAAAAGTATCACCACGGTGATCTGAGAAATAAACTACTGGAAACCACCGCAGCAATGATTCAACAAGAAGGCATTGCAGCGGTATCTTTGAGAAAGTTGGCAGAAAAGGCAGGTGTTTCCCGCACGGCAGCCTACCACCACTTCAAAGATAAAAGTGATCTGCTAGCGGCGGTAG
>JBFKTM010000091.1:0-8394 GCA_041636295.1 Oleiphilaceae bacterium | reverse complement strand
GCTGGAAGAGGCCGACCAAACACCCGCTCAATGGTTACCCGCCAACGCCGGACACTGGTCGTCCCATCTATACGCGCGCCTGATGCCGGCCTGGCCACAACTCATACAATACACACAGTATCGCCTGGAGTGCGGTATCCGCAGTAGTTCAGTGCTCGGTTTTATCGGCCTGCCAACACTGGGGTTCCACCTGGAGTCCTACTTTAAACAGGGCTATTACTCAGAAGCGGCCGGTATACTCTATGTTTTTATTGCGATAATTGCGTTAATGCGTTTTTGGGCAAAAAAGCGCACTATTGCCGTGCTGCTGATCGCGGCAATTGCCTGGCTTCCATTTCAAATTAACGTTGATCTTGATCTGCTATATCGCTTTTTCAGCCATGACATCCTGCCAGCCCCCTTACGCAATGGCAGCATATTAGCAACTGACACCTGGCAACAGACCGTCAACTGGTCACTCAACCTGTTCTCAGAACAAGCCTTGGTGGGTAGCTGGAACACCCTGCTGCTCAGTCAAATTGCGCTGGTCGGCAGCGGCCTTACGGCGTTGCTGCTCTATCCATTGATATCGCCGCTATTCTTTCATCGTCCCCAGCGCATAGCAGGGCACCTATTCCTGGTGGTACTGCGCTCCATTCCCGAATTGATGCTGGCTTTTGTCATCTTACTGATTACCGGGCCGTCGATGCTACCCGCCATTTTCGCCTTGAGCTGGCACAATGGGGCTATAATTGCGCACCTGATCGGCCGCTACACCGAGACCATTAAATTACGTATGGACAGCCCTGTCGGAGGGGATCGTTATGTTTATGAAGTTACCCCCAGACTCTATCGGCCCTTTCTGGCATTCCTGTTTTATCGCTGGGAGGTTATTTTGCGTGAAAGCGCCATTCTAGGTATTTTAGGTATTCAGACACTTGGCTTTTTCATCGACTCTGCATTTGAAGAGCTGCGTTTTGATCGCGCACTGTTTTTGATATTGATCACGGCAGCCCTCAACATTCTGGTAGACTCTCTGTCCAGACGGATCAGAAACCGACTCAGGCTATCTACCCTGCCAGAAGTCCAACCACAAACAGCTAACGCAACATGAAACAGTCAGCCACACCGATAAGTCAGGATATCGTTTTCATAGGCGGCGGCCATGCCCATGCCGTTGCGCTAAGAATGCTGGCCATGCACGCCCTCCCCGGTGTCCGTTTAACGCTGATCTCCAACACCGTGCAAACCCCTTATTCTGGCATGCTGCCTGGCCTGATTGCTGGCCATTACCGCTACGATGAAGCCCATATTGACCTCGGCAGACTGTGCCGCGCCTGTGGCGTACGTTTTATCGAAGATACCGTTGTTGGTCTTGACCCTGAATCTAAACAGATTACCTGCAAAGCGCACCCCCCGTTCGGTTATGACCTGCTCTCGATAGACATTGGCTCCACCCCTGACCGCCACTCGGTTCCGGGTGCAGAGGCATTAACCCATGGTGTTAAGCCGGTACCGAAATTTTTGGCGTATTGGCGCAAGCTACAGCGCAAGCTGATGGAGTGGCCAGACGACTCCATCCTAAAAATAGGAACAGTTGGCGGTGGCGCAAGCGCGGTCGAAGTATTGCTGGCAATGCAGTACCAATTGCAGCAGATGGCTAAACAGGAGAGCCGTTCGTTATCCCATGTCGAGTTTCATCTCCTCGCCAGTGCCGACCAAGTGCTGCCCGGACACAATCAGAAGGTTCGTGAACAATACAGCAAACTCCTCACGACTAGAGAGATCCGCACCCATCACTCATTCAGGGTGAGCCACATTAAAACCTCGGAGCAGTCTGAGGCCCCCCAAACGAAGCAGGTTTTTGCGGCAGATGGGAGGATGGTGGAGTTGGATGAGATCATCTGGGCAACCTCTGCGACAGCGGCATCCTGGCCTGCCAAGGCCGGTTTATCCTGTAACAGCAGCGGCTTTATTACCGTCAATGATACGTTACAGACACTCTCCCACCCCTCAATTTTTGCCACCGGCGACATTGCGGAGATGGTGAATCACCCTCGCCCTAAAGCCGGGGTATTTGCCGTACGGCAGGGTAAACCGTTGGCAATCAATCTGCTGCGGGCATTGCAGGGAAAACCACTGAAGCCGTTCAAACCTCAGCAGCAATTTCTCAGTCTGGTCAGCACCGGCGATCGCTATGCCGTTGCCTCCCGTGGTAACTGGGCGTTGTCGGGCAAGTGGGTCTGGCGTTGGAAGGACCATATTGACCGAACCTTTATGGATCGCTTCAGTACTTTTAAAATGCCAGCCCGTCCGGCCACTCAACGCGTTACTCTACCGCTCACCAACAGGCAGGATGATCCCCCCATGCGTTGTGGCGGTTGTGGTGCCAAAGTCGGCCAACCCATTCTGCAACGAGTTATTAGCCAGCTAACCACCCCGCTCAATACCCTGGTTCACCTGGGATTAGATGCTCCCGACGACGCGGCAGTACTACAGGTGCCCGCCGACAAATACCTGGTTCAGTCAGTCGACGCCTTTCGCAGTATGATTGATGATGACTTCCTGTTTGGCCAGGTAGCGGCAAACCATGCACTGGGTGATGTGTTTGCCATGGGGGCCACCCCCCACTCTGCACAAGCGATTGTCACGCTGCCCTTTGCCAATGAGGCCAAGGTGGAGCAGCAGCTGTTTCATGTTATGCAAGGCGCTACCGCTATTTTCAATCAATGCGGCATGACCTTAGTGGGAGGCCATACTGCAGAAGGTGCCGAGCTTTCTGTCGGTTTTGTCGTGAATGGCCTTGCCTCCCCCGACAAACTATTGAGAAAGTCCGGATTACAGGCCGGTGATAAAATTATCCTGACCAAACCTCTCGGAACCGGAGCACTATTTGCGGCGGATATGCGTGGGGAGGCGCAGGGGCAGTGGATTAAATCAGCCCTGCGTTCCATGGTTCAGTTGAATCAATCAGCCGCCGACTGCCTCATTAAATATGGTGCAAAAGCCTGCACCGATGTTACCGGTTTCGGCTTAGCAGGCCACCTGCTTGAGATGCTGCGAGCATCCAATGCCAGCGCAACACTGTTAATGAATGAAATACCGCAGCTGGAAGGTGCTGCCGAGTGCTTCCGCGCTGGCATTGTCAGCACCTTGCAACCACAAAATGAAAAAGCGCACCATGCCATCAGTAATTGGGATGACTTTGCCGATCTACCCGAACGCCCAATCCTGTTCGACCCACAGACGGCGGGCGGACTAATTGCCGGCGTACCCAGCGAACAGGCCGATGCCTGTATCAACGCACTCGTAGCTCATGGTTATATACACGCGGCGATCATCGGACAGGTATCAGACGAACAACCAGGCATAAAACAGATCACCCTGAACTAAGGTAAATTCCAAAGGCAGAGTTCAACCCCCTATCTTTTCTCTAATCCCCATTCCTCTATCACCCAAATTTTTAATGACGACCTCGTCACATTATTGGTTCTTTTTCGAACATAATGGTTATTTTTCAATCTTTTTTGTGAAAATATAGATTCGTAATAAAACAAAAATAAACAATTATAAAAAACAGAGACGATAACGATGAAAACACACTCCATACTCATTCCCTCATTATGTGCCGCACTGCTGGCTAGCTCCCCATTAGCATTGGCTGACCGCAACGATAAAATCAAAGTAATGACTCGCAACCTCTATCTGGGTGCTGATATTTTCCCGGTTATAGAAGCGGCGAATACTGACCCTGCACTCGTGCCTCTAGCTCTTACGGCTTCATTTCAGGAGATGCAACAGACCAATTTTGTAGAACGGGCGGAAGCTATTGCTGATGAAATTCAGCGCTACAAGCCACATGTTATTGGGCTGCAAGAGGTCTCTACGATCTACACCCAGTTCCCCAGTGATTTTGGATATAGCCAATATGGTTATCCAGAACAAGCGGCTGATACACTGTTTATTGACTACATTAGTGTGTTGCAATCAGCCCTGAATGAGCGCGGGCTAGATTATACGGTTGCGGCAACAGCCACCAATGCCGATATCGAACTGCCGATGGTATCCGGCATGTCGGATAGCGGCCCCGAATTAACCGACCTTCGTCTGGTTGATCATGATGTCATTCTGGTTAGAGGCGATGTAACGGCATCCAACCCACTGGCCGGCAACTTCACCTATAATGTGTCAATGAACATTGGTGGTGCCAACCTGGAATTCACCCGAGGCTATACCGCAACAGATGTTACCGTTAAAGGCGAAAATTACCGTTTTGTGAATACCCACCTGGAAACCGGTGGCAGCGAACCCTTTAAATCACTACAAGCGGTTCAGATGAATGAGTTGCTGACCATAATGGGCATGACTAACCCCTCAGCTACCCCTACGATCCTGGTCGGAGACTTTAATAGCTCCCCCAACGATGAAGCCTTTGTATCCCAGTCGGGCATCCCGGGGCTTGATGGCCTACCATTAGTGCCTCCCTATCTGCAGGCAGTAGGTACGGGTCACATCGACCTCTGGACTGAGCGTAAAAAAGAAAAAGATGGCTTTACCTGCTGCTTTAATGCAACTGTAAACGACGCTGATGCGGCGCTTTACGAACGTATCGATCACCTGTTCTTAAATCCTCAAGGCAGAACGATTGATAAAATAAAAGCCAAAGTAGTAGGTGATGACCCCGTGGAGATGACACCCAATGGGCTATGGCCTTCGGATCATGCGGGTGTGATCGGTAAAATAAAATTCGTGGCTGAGTAAAATCTAGTCGCATATCCAATCCCAATGGCTCGCTGAATCAAGGCGAGCCTTCTCTCCGAAGATAATCCCCCTATACCCTATCGTTTTTATAACTTTTTTGTTTATTACTATTTCGCTTTCTTAATTTTGATCTAATATAGCAGAGAATCAAAACTTGTAATCTCGTATGGAGTGGAGACCAATGGACAACCTTTTCGGCAATCCTGATCAAGCAAATGAAATTGCCCAAACCCTGTGGACGTTACTACTAACCTATGCGCCCAAAGTAGTATTGGCACTGTTAACGCTGGTGATAGGTCTGTGGATCATCAATAAAGCGGTTAGCCTTGCCCAGAAGAAAATGGAACGTAGTGTTGACCCAACACTACACAAGTTTATCGGCAGCCTGGTTTCCGTTGGTTTAAAGGCACTGCTGCTAATTTCCGTGGCCTCAATGGTCGGGATCGAAACCACCTCATTTATAGCAGTGCTCGGTGCAGCTGGTCTTGCGGTCGGTCTGGCACTACAAGGCAGCTTATCAAATTTTGCTGGTGGCGTTTTGATCCTGATTTTCAAGCCTTTCAAAGTCGGTGACCTGATTCAAGGGGGTGGCCATTTAGGCGTCGTCAGGGAGATTCAGATCTTTAACACTATTCTGACCACCGGAGACAATCGTCGTATTATTATTCCCAATGCGGTGCTCTCCAATAACAGCCTGGTTAACATTAATATTGAACCCACTCGCCGGGTCGATTTTGTGTTTGGTATTGGCTACGGTGATGACATTAAAAAAACCAAAGAGATCCTACAGCGAATTGCCGACAATGATAGTCGCGTGCTGAAAGATCCGGCTCCAACCATCGTTCTGTCAGAACTGGCCGATAGCTCCGTGAACTTCACCGTACGACTTTGGGTCAATACGGCGGACTACTGGGCGGTATACTTTGATACCCATGAGGCCGTAAAGCTCACCTTCGATGCAGAAGGCATTTCTATCCCATTCCCGCAGCAAGATGTTCACATGCACCAAGTAGCATAGTTACTCTATTTCAAGCGATGGCAAAGAGACCGTTCATGTCTCTTTGCCTATTTACTCTCTTTCCATCGACGTACTTGCCCCTCAAACACCTGGCCACGCTAAATTCACCCCCACGATCTCACTGCATTTGAACTATACTGATATGGCCAGCGGGCCGATTTCTCCCGCTTTGCCGTCAAATAGGAGTATTCATGAAAAACCGATTCCTGATTCCTATTAGCCTCACCTTAGCGATTATTACACTTTTCGTTTCTATTGCACTGCCGAGCGTAATAGGAAATGCCATGCTCTCTTCGACTATTCAGGATGCCCAGGACACGGTTAATCAATTTAAGATTCTCCGGGCTTACTACACCAAAAATGTAGTGGCCAAAGCCAAAGCGGCGGGCATGAAGCCTCATTACAACCACAAAGACATTGCCGGTAACATTCCACTGCCAGCCACCATGATCCATGAGCTAAGCGAACAGGTCTCTAAAACAGGGATGGAGCTGAAACTGTATAGTGCGTTCCCTTTTCCCAATCGCTCCAATAGAGTACTGGATGCCTTCCAGAAAGAGGCCTGGACAGCATTAAACAAAGCACCTGATGATGTGTTTAGCCGTCAGGTGGAGAAAGATGGCAAGCGGTTTCTGCGGATTGCCATTGCCGATACCATGTCGGCACCAGCCTGCGTAGCATGCCACAACAGCCATCCGGAAACGCCTAAAAATAACTGGGCGCTAGGCGATGTCAGGGGGGTTTTAGAAGCCGTAAAACCACTCGATAAGATCGATGCATTAGCCACTGAAATCAGAATCAATATTATCATTGGTGCCATCATCATGCTGCTGGTCATCGGCGCAATTATTACCTACCTGTTTAAATCGGTGGTATTGAATCGCATTGCAACACTTAACCAGGCTATTGCCAAATTGGCAACTGGCGAAGGCGACCTTACCACCCGGTTGCAAGAGGGTGGCGACGATGAGATCGGTGCCGTTGCCAGACAATTCAATCGCTTCCTTTCCACCTTTAAAGAGATTGTTATTGGCGTTGTATCCAGTGCCTCTCAGGTTAATAGCTCATCAACGTCAGTACGGGGCGCGACCAACGATATACGTGCCAATCTGGATGAACAGGAGAAGCAGTCTAACCTAATCGCAACCGCAGCCAATGAAATGTGCTCCAGCGTCAGAGACATTACGATGCATGCAGAACAAGCGTCAACCAATACCCGTGAGGCTAATAGCCAGCTGGAAGAATCCATGAGGGATATGCAGGGAACGGTGTCTGAGTCTCAAGCATTGACCTCCAATATGGAGGCGAGCAAAGACATTATTACAAAGCTCTACAATGAATCTAATGAAATCGGTTCAATTCTTGATGTAATCACTTCGATCGCGGAACAAACGAACCTGCTGGCATTGAATGCGGCCATTGAAGCCGCCCGAGCAGGAGAACAAGGGCGCGGCTTTGCGGTTGTCGCCGATGAAGTCAGGGCCTTGGCACACCGAACGCAACAGTCAATTGAGGAGATACAGCGGACGGTTGAAAATCTTCAAAACATGGCTAAGCAGGCTGTTACCAACGTAACGCAGGGTGAAGACCAGGCGCTGAAGATGAGCACTAATGTGGCTGAAGTCAATGAGCGTTTGTCTGCAGCGATCAAACTGGAGTCCGAAGTCTATAACGCGGTGGCCAGCATCGCCTCTGCCATGGAGCAACAAACGGCCGTCTCCGAAGATATGGATCGCAATGTGGTGGTATTGCGGGACCATACCGAAAGTTCTGTTACCGCCTTGCAACAAATAGCGGAACAGATTGAGCAAGTGCATAAACAGGCAACAACACTCAATCAGCAACTTTCAAAATTTAAAGTGCAGTAGCCTAATATCAGCTATCGCGGTAAAAAAAGATGACAATAAATGTAAAATTTTTAGTGAATGAGATTGCCATCTACACCGGTTAGAGACCGCTCACTCAATTATCGATTTTTCCGGGCGTCATTGCCACAAATCACTACCTCTCCCTTCAATGCTGAACTAAGCTGAAAATAACAGGACGTACAACAGTCAAGCAGGGAGCTTCAATTTGGTTTTTGGAAGTGCTCGGTATTGTTGATGAATATTGCGCAACAGGCTTCCATCAACGTTGGAGGTCATACACTATGCCTGTACAGCAGTTGAAAGATTATCTCGATCAAAAGCAGGTACCATACGTTACCGTCAGCCATTCGCCCGCCTACACCGCTCAGGAGATAGCCAAACGCACCCATGTTAAAGGTGACCAGTTGGCAAAAACCGTAATCGTTACGATTGACGGAAGTATGGCGATGGTTGTTTTACCTGCATCCTGCCGCATCAGATGGGACCGTTTTATCAAAGCCATGGGCACCGATTTTATAGAGCTGGCTGATGAAGAAGAGTTCCAGGATCATTTCCCAAATTGCGAAGTCGGTGCGATGCCGCCCTTTGGCAATCTTTATGATATGAATGTTTACCTGTACGAAGAGCTGGCGAAAAATGAGGAGATCGCCTTCAGTGCAGGGTCCCACAGTGAAATTATAAAACTTAAATTTTCAGACTATCGCGAAATTGTAGAGCCGATTATGCTAACAGAAGGCTTTACCAACCCGAATGCTCGCAAGCCCGATT
>JBFKTM010000090.1:0-8409 GCA_041636295.1 Oleiphilaceae bacterium | reverse complement strand
GTTAACCCTATTTATAACAAGAAGGAAGAGGTGGATAGCTTTGGCATGACCCTGACGGGGTTTTACCATCAGCCCTTTGGCCTGAAAGGCTGGTCTGCAATGGCCTCGATTGCCGGGGTAAAAGCAGATTCCAACATCGACTTTTATGACGCAGATGTAGCCAACTTGGTGTTAGGCATGGTCTATCGCTTTTAATCTCTGCGTTGGCACATTAATGAGCGCATTGGCTCCCTCGTTTCTATCTACTAAGATTGTAATAGAGAGGAGTCAATGGGCGGCCAGTATTGCCGGTGGGGGTGACTGATGGGAGAAGTAATCGATTTTCGTATACCCAAGCAAAATAGCACTAATGAAATTAAAGAAGCGTTACGCGAGCGGCTCTATAAAGTCGGGCTCAATGATGCTTTTGTAGAGTACACCTGGCCCCACTGTGAGGAGCTGATCAACCGTTTTGCCTCCAAACCGGCGGCTGATAAAGAGATGGTCATGGAGCTGTTACATCTGCGTATCAATCTCGATCTGGAGCACTTCTCCCGCAAACCGTAAACGTACTCACCAAAACTAATACGTTTACTCTACATAGTTGAGTACAACCTTAAATATTTCGTCCTGAAAAATCGGATCCAAAGGCATTAAATGCCCGCTATCTGGTTTCAGTGTCAGGGTCGCATTGGGAATGGTGCGGGCCATGTGCTCAGCAAAGGGCCAGGGAACGAAGGTATCTTTCTGACCCTGATAAATATAGACCGGCACCGATATATCTTTCAGGCTAAATGGCCATGGAGCCCACTGTACTTCGAGGTCTTGAATAGTCCCCTCTACGCCTTGCTTCAAAGCTTCTTGCTGGTTGCGCATAAACAGTTCCGCTGTTTGCTTATCCTGCAAAATAGCTCTGTCGGGTTCGGGCATTTCTGCTTCGGCCATCTTCATATAAAAGTGGGGCAGCTTTAAGTCGGTCCAGCGCACCAGCTCTACTGCCCGGTTAAATAGTGTGGGCCGCTTTGCGGAGAGCTCCGGGCCACGCAGATCATAATTGCTCATAAGCTGTTGTGCCTGGTCGAACTCACCAAAATCGGTGTAGCCTGACACTGAAATGGCAAATCGAACCCGCTCTGGTAGCTGGTAAGCCGTAGCCAATACAGGAGGGCCACCGCTGGACCAGCCGATTAAGCCAAATTCCTCGATGCCTTTTTCATCGGCCAGCCGCTCAATATCGCTGGCGAAATCCAATAATCCGTATTCTGGAATATAGTCTGACTGCCCCAGCCCCGGCCTGTCCAGCACAATAAGGCGAATGCCGTACTGCTGGGCCTTTTGATCGAGAAAGAGCAGTTCCAGTCGAGAACCGGGATTGCCATGAGCATAAAATACCGGAAACCCATTAACATCCCCGCGTTCCAGCCAGGCGACTTTTCGGCCGTTCCATTCCGAATAGTGAGCTATGCCGTTGTCGATAGGGGTTTCTTCATAGATATCGCGATCTATTCTGGGAGATGCACAAGCAGTTAGTTGAGCAATAAACAGTAGTAAAACGAATAGGGGAAGGGGGGTTTTTATCATCCTTGAACGTCTCATATAAATCCTGAGGATGTTACTAATGTAAGTCGTGCTGAGCACGGGGGCAATGATTTTGTCTGCGGCAGTTTTTATGCCACGCCCCAAAAGACCTCAAAGTCTGCCAAATATGTCAGTTGCCCAAGTGGGTAATGGTTGCTTTTGCTGTGTCAGCTGACCCTGTTCGAACTTTAGCAAAAAGCGGTGCGGCATCTCCGCGCTGGAATTATCAAACACATAAAGAAAATCAACCCGATTGAGCGCAGCTTTTACATTTTTAATGGTTCGTGGAATACGAGATACGATTTTATCTTCAGGCACATTGTGGCCGCCATGCTTTACACGATGTTCGACCCGGCGTTTATTCAGTTCTGCTAATTCAACGTGGATAAATACCAGGGTAATCTCATAGCCTGCTTGCTTTGCTTTATCGAGAAACTCTACTTTTGAAGGGTGCGAGAAAACTGTTTCAAAGCAGAAAGAGCGTCGTTCCTGTATAAGCTGTTCGCGCAGCTGGCCTGCCTGGCGTGCCGCCTGATAAGAGAAAAATTCAGGATTTTCAGGGTGTTGTTCGGCAGCGATAAGGTCTGCATTAATAAATGGAATCTTCAAGTGCGCAATATTATGCCGGTAAAATGTGGTTTTCCCTGCACCGTTACCCCCAACAATGACCCATAAAACGGGCTTACTATTTATGACGGCTCTCCTTCACCCTTAGACGAGACCACCTGGCCTTGTTTTATCGAATAATAGGGTTGCTCGGAATGTTTAAGTTCGTCGATAACCCCTTGTCGGTTAGGCGCTTCAGCAATCTGATCAAATAAGCTGCGAGAAGCGGCAATACGCTCATCAGGGGTCAAATCATCAATGGTGACACTGCCCTCCTGGAACCCCCGAATACGAGATAGACTAAAGCAGCCGGTTTGCTCAACCAGCTTGCCGATTTCCGCCCAATACTCAATTTGACCGGCGGCGGAACGTTTCAGAAACTTACCTTCCTGACTCGCCGTATTAACCAATTCATCACTTAATCGTACTGACTTCGCCATGGCGTGATACCACCTTCTATTAGGATAGAAGAACATTGTATAGCAGTTAATCGCAAATTGCGATTAACTGCTATGTTCTGCGAACGTTCAAAGACGGACGCTGACCCAAGAAGCTTGGCACTTGCATGCTGATCATTTCAAGGTTTAAGGTTTAATGTTTAAGGTTCAAGATTCAAGATTCAAGATTCAAGATTCAAGATTCAAGTTTTAAGTTTCAAGCTTTCAACTTTCAACTTCCTTGCCCCTTAACACTCTGGCATATTCACCTGTATAGCCAGCCCGCCCAGTGAGGTCTCCTTATACTGGTGCTGCATATCCTTGCCGGTACGCATCATGGTGGCGATGACTTTGTCCAGTGAAACCAGGTGTTGGCCATCGGAGTTGAGCGCTAAATGGGCGGCGTTAACGGCTTTTACGGCCCCCATGGTGTTACGCTCGATACAGGGAATCTGCACCAGGCCGCCGATGGGGTCGCAGGTGAGTCCCAGATTATGTTCCATGCCAATCTCTGCGGCATTTTCGACCTGCCAGATTGTCCCCCCCTGAATCGCCGCCAGGGCTCCTGCGGCCATCGAGCAGGCAACTCCGACTTCGCCTTGGCACCCCACCTCGGCAGCCGACAGTGAGGCTCCTTCTTTATAAAGAATGCCAATCGCTCCTGCGGTTAACAGATAGTCAATCACCGCTTGTTCGTTAAAAGGCTCCAGATGCTCGAAGTAATATTTCAGCACGGCCGGGATTACGCCAGCCGCACCATTAGTCGGGGCGGTGACGACGCGTCCGCCAGCGGCATTTTCTTCATTAACCGCCATGGCGTAGACGCTTAACCAGTCCAGAATCGCTGTTTTGTCGCTAGTGCCACTGTGTGACGAAAGGAGCTTTTGATAGAGCTGAGGTGCCCGACGTTTGACTCGCAAACCGCCCGGTAATATCCCCTCAGTCTGAAGGCCTGCCTCTATACTTGCTTCCATCACATGCCATAGCATTAATAGCTGACTGTTAAGTGTTTTCTCATCACGCCAGACTCGCTCGTTTTGCCACATTAACTGACTAACAGAGCAGTCTTGTTGTTGGCAGTGCGCTAATAGCTCTGCGGCCGAATCAAACGGGTAGGGGCAGTTGTTGGTGCTCACTGTCACACCAATAGGCTCTCCTTTTTCATTGCAGATAAAACCGCCGCCCACGGAATAGTAATCGCTACTCTTCACTAATGCCCCATCATGATCAAAGGCTTTCAGTTTCAACCCATTAGCATGTTTCGGCATTGATTGAAATTTATGAAAAAGAATATGCGCCTCCGGTCGGAAGGCAATAGTCACCAACCCATTTAGCGAGAGGGTTTGGTTTTGATGAACCTGATTGATTGCCTCGCTCTTTTCCTCTGTCGTAATTGACTCTGGCTGAAACCCAGAAAGGCCCAGGATGATCGCTTCGTCAGTGCCGTGACCTTTGCCGGTTAATGCCAGGGAGCCGTATAGTTCGCAGATGAGCTGGCCTATGGTACTAACGTCGAGGGACTGAACAAACAGAAAGGCTGCACGCATAGGACCGACCGTATGCGAACTGGATGGCCCGATACCGATAGAAAAAAGATCAAGAACACTATGCATTGTCTACTCCCCCTATGATAACTATTAGTATAGCTGTCAGGAGGTTGCCTGTAGGGCTGTTACCATTCAGAGGTGCCTTGCTGCACCATAGGTCTGTCAATCACTACAGGCGGCAGGAATCCATGAGGCCCAGGGTTCAGGATTTTCGTTCATCCACTTTCTTGCGGCTTCTTTGTGGGGCATTTTATTAATGTCTGTCCATGAAGAAATTGCTGCAATCATGGCATTATTAAAATTGATGTTTTGCAGCGTGGCAAAGGCACAAGGCCACTCTTCGGGGAAGTTGGTAGAGGCTACTTTTTTCAGCCAGCCATTTTTTTGGGGGGCCGCAGTCCCATGCAAGCGATTATAGACACCCTATTTAACAAATATAAATTTGCTGTTGATAAATGGAATATCTATAGTTGCAGCAGCTGATTATAGTATCCTTTAATTTTTGATTATCGAGCTAGATAAGATGCCAAAAGTAAGTGAAATAAAGAAGAATACCGCCGTCGAGTATAACGGTAACGTATATGTCATAAAAACTATGGATCGCTCTGTACCCCAGGGGCGTGCAGGCGGTAGCATCTATCGTATACGAATGTACGATGTTGCGACCGGCGCTAAAATTGATCAGTCCTTTAAAGATTCAGACATGTTGAATCTTGCTGATTTAACCCGTCGTCCTGCCAAATTCTCATATTCTGATGGTGCAGAATATGTGTTTATGGATAGTGAAGACTATACGTCATATAGCTTCAATAAAGAGCGAATTGAAGACGAACTGCAGTTTATTAATGAAGATACTGAAGGCTTGTTAGTGGTCATCGTTGGTGACTCACCAGTGGCCCTTGATCTTCCTTCTAATGTTGACCTAGATATTGTTGAAACAGACCCTGCTCTTAAAGGTGGTTCAGCGACTGCCAGAACGAAACCTGCGATTCTGTCTACTGGCTTGACGGTGCAAGTGCCAGAGCACATTTCAGCCGGCGAACGTATTACGGTAAATGTTGAAGAGCGCAGATTTGTTAGTCGTGCCGCTACGAAATAAAGAGATGACCTCTGATTAATGTTACTCCGCCTGTACTGGCGGAATAGCGTTGATCAGAGTTTTCTGACGTAATACTGTTTATTGGGTTCGATTTGGGTAACTAATCGTGTCGCTCAATCTGCCAAGCCCTCGCATGCTATTAAGCGATTCAAAAACGTATAGATCCAACCCTAATAGAGAGTCTGCTCTTCGACATAACAGCCGCGTAATTGTGCCTCCTATTGGCCACTGATCCCTTTAGTTTTATAGTGTGGCTAACCGTAATATTAAACTCTTGAGTGACAGGACATACCCCATGGAATATCGAAAACTTGGAAAAACCGGCTTGGAGATCAGCCTGATTGGCTTGGGCACAATGACTTGGGGACGACAAAACACCCAGAGCGAAGGCTTCGAGCAAATGGATTATGCCATAGAGCGAGGCATTAACTTCTTTGATACCGCCGAGATGTATGCCATTCCCCCCACCGAAACGACTTATGGGACGACCGAAACCATCATCGGGAATTGGTTTAAGGCTCGGGCAAACCGAGATAAAGTCATTCTGGCATCCAAAATTGCAGGTCCGGGCCTGCCGTGGATTCGAGATGGCAGCTTGATAAACAAAGACACGATCATACAAGCCGTGGAGGATAGTTTAACCCGGCTGCAAACTGATTATATGGACCTGTACCAGCTGCATTGGCCAAATCGGGGTTCTTATCACTTCGGAAAAACTTGGGATTTTGTACCGGCATTTGACCCTCAAGCGGAAGAAGACAATTTCTTGGAGGTTCTGAATACACTGCAGGGCTTAATTCAGGCAGGTAAGATTCGCCATATTGGTTTGTCGAACGAAACGGCCTGGGGTACCCAGAAATGGTTGCAGCTAGCGAAAGATCACAACCTGCCACGGATGGCCTCGATCCAGAACGAATACTCCTTGCTATGCCGCCATTTTGAGCCCGATCTGAGTGAAATCGCTTACAGTGAAGAGCTTGGCCTGTTAGCCTGGTCACCATTGGCTCGGGGCATTTTGAGCGGGAAGTATCTCAATGGCGCTCGGCCGGAAGGCGCACGCCTGACCATAGAAACCCGTCCTGAGCATCGCGTTGGGCCGCAGGTTGATGCGGCGACTCAAAAATACCTTGAGCTGGCCCGTCGATTTGACTTGGACCCCTGCCAAATGGCACTGGCTTTTGTGAATAGCCGACCGTTCGTCACTTCGACGCTAATTGGCGCCACCCGTATGGAGCAGTTGCGCAGTAATATCGACTCAATCGATATCACCTTGCCGGACGAAGTACTGAAGGGCATTGGCGAAATTCACCGCGAGTACCCTATGGCGTTCTAATCAGAACGCGCGTCTAATGCGGTGATAATCAACTACCCCATCTTTGACGAGGTATTAAGGGCGAAACTCTGATTCTCTGCTTAATTGATCCGTTATCCAACCTCTGAAACAAATTTGAGTGTTGGATATGATCGGTAATTGAAGAATTGAGCACTTGATAAACGATCTGGGTCGAAACGAAAAGGGGGGATTTAGGGGGGGAGTGCTTGCTTGACTAATTCTGATATCTAACCTAGTTTTTGAAGTAACTAGGACCGTCAGTGAAAGGAAGCAACCGATGCGTACGAACACTCCTAAATCCCCTGTATCTCACTCGGATCATAACTCCAAATTTTGGCTCTCAACGATCCTACTCTTCGTCTCCTCTTGTTTGAATGCGGCTCAAGTAGTTCCGGTAGTGCAATTACAGGCTGCGCCCGTATTGGACGGCACTGATGAAGAGTGGCGAGATGTTTCGCTGGTCTCCGTTCCCATGCGCAAAACCAAGCCTAAGAACAAAACCGAGGTTGATCAGGTAGCGGTTAAAGCCGGTGTATTTGATGACTACGTTTATCTGTATTTGACCTGGAAAGATGATTCCGAAAGCATCGAACATAAGCCGTTTATTTGGGACGACAAAATCGGCAAGTATATGCAACAACAAAGTTATGAAGATCGTGTCGCCATTCAATTTGAAATGACTGGCGATTACACCACCAACTGGCTGTCGGGAAAAAGTTTTACTGCCGATATGTGGCATTGGAAGGCGTTCAGGTCGAATACGGTCGGATTAGTACACGATAAAAAGACGGTTGTGAGTAGTGAGAAACTGCTGAGGTCATATTCTGCGGTGTCTGATAACGGGAATCCTATCTATATTCAACGACCCAGTGATGACGGCGACCGACTTTACAAAAGCCAGCGACTTACATCAAAACAAGAAGAGAAAATGCCCAAGTACATTCTTTACCCGAATCCGCAGGGGTCGGTGGCAGACATTAGGGCTAAAGGTGTTTGGCAGAATGGAGTCTGGCATGTTGAGATGGTCAGGAAGCTCCGTACCGGTCATCAGGACGACGTAGAGTTTAAACAGGGCGTTGCCGTAAAAGCGGGTATTGCCGTGTTCAATGCGACTGGTGATGACGATCATACAGTATCGGATACATTAATCTTCCAGTTCTAATGTGGGACTAACGTTGACTATGCGAATTCCAGTAGTTTGGCTGTTTGTCGCAAATGCATTGTTCGTGATAATTCTCGTTATCAGTGGAAACTTGTGGTGGCTATCACAATGGCAACGTGTTGATGAGGAGATCCATCAGATCACAACTAAGGCCATCGACTCCCAAACAGCATTTAAGGAAATAATTAACGAAAAGTGGCCGTTGCAAAGGGAATTAACCGAGAGTACGTCGCTTGTTTATCGACTCGCACATGAGCTTGAATTGCTTTTACTGGACTCCTCTCGTGACTATGTGGCGTTACGGCGTCTGGCATTAGAAATTGAGAATCGAAGCATGCGCATACAGCCTGATAAGGACGAGGATCACGGGCTAAGGGAACTGAAGCGTCAATTTAATAATAACTTCAATATCCTGCTTGATATTATCTATGAGGTGCTGGAAACGTCCAGCCCAAATCAGTTGGCCTTATTAGTTGAAGACTCTAAGCAGATACTGATGCAGATTCAAACCGTGTCCAGCGAGCTTGTTGGAGATATAGAGCAAGATTTGGCCAATGCTCAACTGCACAGTGTGAGTAACAGCGAAAGTATGATAAAGCAGGCTTCCTTGGCCAGTGATTTCATTCATAGCTCTCATCAGAAGATACTACTCTTTGTCATTGTTACGT
>JBFKTM010000089.1:0-8426 GCA_041636295.1 Oleiphilaceae bacterium | reverse complement strand
GCCCCATACTTAATTAAAAATCCCGCCCCATAGGGCCTCACCAAACTCTTTTAGAGCAGACTTAATCGCACCAACATCACCGGTTAGCAGTACCACATTCAGACCAATTGACAGAACCGTAATAAAAACCAACGCCACTAACAACCAAGACCGAGAGCCTTTAATCTCATTGATATCGTCATTACTACTGCGTATCGACTGATCAGGTGCATATTTGACCACGGTTTTCTGCTCTTCTACCATCATATGAAGCTCAGATAGAACCGCTTCGACGCTTTGTGGTCTTTGCATAGGGTCTTTGTCCAAGACTCTTAAAAGTAATGTCTGCAGCTCCTGATCCAGTTCATTAAATATTTTGGTTCGAACAATACTGCCGCCTCTCATCTCCGGAGGCGCTCCCGTTAACGCATGAAAGAAAATAGCGCCCAGTGCATAGATGTCTGCCAACTCCGAGCTTGCTTCATCGTCGTATCGATACCAGTTATTTTTTTGAGGGTCGACACGATAATGTTCATCCAGTCCGAAGTCGGAGATCTTCGCTTGTAACCCCGTCGTCAACAAAATATTACTGGGCCGCAAATTCCCATGAACAACCCGGTTACGATGGGCAAATGCCAACCCCTCACAGATTTGGCAGGCCAATGGTAAAAAGAAACTGACACTCATCGGCTCAATCAAACGATCCTGCAAAGATCCTCCGGCAAGGTATTCCATAACGATAATGAATACATGCGCCTTATTAGAGGTACCCAATATATTGGTGATGTTTGGATGCTTGAGTTGACTGAGTATTCTTGCTTCTTTTAACCCCGCTGAGCGCCCTACTTTTTTCTTTATCACCAAAAGATTATTTGATGACTTCTCTTCATACAAATAGACGGCACTGTAGCGGTCTTCCCGAATAACGTCCAATAAACCAAACCGGTTCTGAATGGCCGCTAATCCCTCACCCGCACGGTCTTGTTGAGCCTGCCCCAGATGCTGACCCTGCATGACCCTCAAGATGGTATTCTTGACCTCTTCGACACTCGCCGGCCTATCTTCCTTATGCTCTGAGAGACATCGCATAATCAGTGCATTCAGTTCTTCAGGGGTCTCCCGGGCCAATAGTGAGACGGGCTTTGGCGGATGCGTTGGCAGCTGCCCACTCAGCAACTCATAGATTACAACGCCAAGAGAGTAGATATCACTTAATTCCGAAGTTTCCGAAATCCCAAGTTTTTGTTCGGGCGCCATATAAGCTTCCGTCCCCATGATCAACTTGGTTTCGTGGTCATCTGAAGATTTCTTATCTTTAAAAAATGAGGCAATACCAAAATCCAGTAACCGTGCATTTCCCTCATTATCAATCAAGATATTTGCCGGTTTAATATCCCGGTGTATCACCCCCAGTTTATGGGCATAACCCAACCCTTTGCAGACCTGCACTAATACATCAATCTTTCGATTAAAGGTTAACTCCGCTTGATAGATAATCTCTGCTAATGTCTTCCCCTCTACAAATTCCATGATGAATACCGGACGTCCGGTACTGGTCGTACCTTTATCGATAACATGGATAATATTGGGATGATTTAGCTGTGCAATGATCAATGATTCACGTTTAAAACGCTTAATGATCGAAGGATTGTCAGATAGTTCAGCTGAGAGCACTTTTATCGCGACGGGTCTATTCAGCGACCGTTGAACCCCACGATAAACCGTGGCCATACCGCCTTCACCGATCTTATCGAGGTATTGATAACGACCATCTGCCATCTACGCAATTCCCGTTATTAGTTGAGTTACCATGATCCGAGTCCTGCCTACTGGTCACGCGGCCCAGACGGCAAACAGCACTAACAGCAACGCGGCTAGTATGCCAATGACGGTGAATTTAAGGGCTGTTTCGGTGTTTTTAGCAGGCAAAGCATCGTCAGACTCACTAGCACCAGTGTTGTATTCTGCATCACTATAGGCAGCGACGCCCTGATTTTCATCTTCAGAGTCAGCATCCTCAAGGGCCGTCAACGTTAAAGTAATGTTGTCACTTCCTCCTCGCGCTAATGCATTGTGAACCAGTTTATCTGCTATGTCTGATAACGACTCACCATGAACAAATATGTCGAGAATATCGGCATCATCCAACTCTCCCGAAAGGCCATCACTGCATAGCAGTAGTACTTCGTCCGGCTTTAACTGCCCTTCGACGGTGTCAACCGCCCAACTCGCATCATCAATACCCACGGCATGTAACAACAGTCGTTGTGCAGGATGCGTTCGAACCTCATCTAACGAGATGTCACCCTGCTCATACAGGTATTGAGCCTGATTATGATCCGTAGTCAGCTGCTCAATAGCATCGCAGCGAATCACATAAGCCCGACTATCCCCTACCCAGCATATTTTAAATTGTGAGCCTTTAAAGTGGGCTGCCACCACAGTCGAAGCCATACCTTTCACTTCTGACTTTTCATCACCCAGTTTAATAACCGTGCTGTGAGCAGACTTTATCGCCTCTTCCAATGTGCTGCCCAGACGCAACTGTCTCTCTACGGTTTGAGCCACAACCTGGCTGGCAAAGTCCCCAAAGCCGTTGCCTCCTACCCCATCGGCGACAAGCCATAAACCAAGCTCAGGATTTTCCCCCAGACTATCCTCATTACAGGTTCTAACAAGCCCGATATCTGTTCTTGCTTCCGACTTAAACATCACACTCTCATATGCACTAGTGATAAACGGGACAACGTCTCTAGCGTCAAACAACCATCAATTAAAATTACTTTATTGAGTATAGGCCAATATCGTCATCAATGATGAAAAATCTCTTTTGGTTTCATTTATTTACAATTGAAATCTAATAAAAGTCCGTACTTTCCGGTAACCAGCTATACTCATTAGAAATATTGGTTAATCATCTATCGAGGAATAACAAGGTCTGGCGCATGTTAAAGCTACAATTTAGGGATAGACGACAAGAAGCGATCTGGTTGGTCGACCCTCTTTTTACGATAGGCCGTTCGCCTGAAAATAGTTTAGTGATTAAAGAGGCTAACATTGCGGATTTTCACGTCGAAATCCGCAACGAAAACAATACTGCAACTATAGCCTGTCGAGACGGTAATGCTGCCCTTTTCATCAATGATGAAAAAGTATCCAAACCCAAGAAATTGGCACCCGGTGATGTCATTCGACTGGGCAAAACGGAACTGGATGTCATTGACCCTCAGTCGACGCAATATAAGTCCGCCATTGGCTTAACCCCTGCCAAGACCGCAGAATGGAAACTGAAATCAACCGCCAGCTGGATGGAGAATCAGCTTTTTCCGATTGAGGGTAAAACCATCTTAGGAAGAGATGCCAGTTGCAACATCAGCATTCCAGTCGAACACTTGTCACGAAGACATGCGGAACTTGAAGTCAAAGGGGGAAAACTATTCGTTAAAGATCTTGATTCGTCCAATGGCACTTTTCTCAACGGCAACCGTATAACCGAAAGCTATGCCAAACCCGGCGACAAAATTAAACTCGACGTTATCACTTTTGAAGTGATTGGCCCGGCAGCCGACCCCAATAAGACCATTATTCGCTCGGCTGCTGAGTTTAGTCCATCAAAGAAGAACACAGCAAACAGACAAACCACCAAATCTGCGCCAAAACCGGCAGCCAACACGCCTCCTAAAGCACAAGCCGCAGTAAAAAAACCAAAACTCGCCTCACAAGGAAAGCAACCCTGGATTGAGAGGCCAACCATTAGCCAAAAGAAAACAAACTACTGGTGGTTTGCCATTGCAGGCTTTTCAGTCACCCTGTTGGCGATAGTGTTGTTTTTAAGTCTTCGTTAAAAAGGATTATTTCAGACCTTCTCTATAGGCATTGGGTGATAGGCCATACCAACGCTTGAAGGCGGCAGAGAATGCGCTGTGCTCGCTATACCCCAGCAACATGGCAATTTCATATATTGACCGTCTTTTATCGGCCAGATACTCTCTGGCCTTTTCACGTCTAACCTGGTCGAGTATATCCTGATAACTGGTTCCCTCTTCCTTTAGCTTACGCCGCAACGTACGTACACCAAGACAGTGTTGGTACGCTATATATTCCTGGTCGATATCACCATTGGCCATTCCAACACGGATACTCTGCGCGACTTTACGGGCCAGTGAAACGTCTGTATCGAGTGAATGAAACAGTTGTGCAACCTGTTCTTTCATCAGGTTATTAATAAATGGGTCAGATTGTAGAATAGGTATATTCATTAACTGTTCATCAAACACCACACGAGCAGAGGATTGTTCAAAGTGTAAATGTTCACCAAATAGCTCATAAAATGGATCAAAGCAGCTTGGTTGTGGCCCGGTAAAAGCCACCTCTAAAGGTAAGGATGGATTGTTCGTAATCGTTTTGGCCTGCTGTATCCAGGCACTCAAAATAACCTCTTCCAGTAGGTAAGAATAGGGTTTACTCGTTGCAGTCCAACAAAGTTGAGCTTTCCCTGCGGTTAGTTTCAGTTCTGTTATACCCGGCGTCAAGGCCACCTTCTCATAGGCTGGAATCAAACGAATGGCCTCGCCTAATGTATTGCAGCTAACGGCAGCATAGCCCAACGCACTGAAGCTTCCCGGTAACAAGTGTCGCCCTAGCTCAATAGCAATATCACGTCGGCCACCAGAAAGATCACTGATCGTATCCAGAAGCGATATTAACGTCGGATAAGCAACACGGCTGGTGGGCACGGTTAATACATTATCCGCAAGCTGGAGGCGACTCAATGTGTCACCAAGAACAATCCCAATAGTATCAACCGCTTTTAACAACCCAATAATAATTGCTGCAGAGACGGTCTGAGAAACCGGTGGACTGCCAATGTGATTTAATTGGCCACGATTCATAAATGATATGCCTGCATTCGATAACCACTTTTCGCTTTACATTTTAAGATTTATTCACCCTTGTAAGCGCACTAACCATTCGTTGCGCTTTTTATTCAGATTACTTAAGAAGGTCTATCTATGATTGCAGAAAGTGCGTTGCAAGCCCAGTCTTTGCTACGAGACACTAGCCAGTTTTCGTGGCACGTTATTCCCATGTTTCTAGTTGTACTCTATATCTATTTTAAGGAGATCGATAAAGGCCATTGGCGTCGTGTATTTGCTGCTCTCGCCTTTTTAGGTATGGATATATTTAACGAAATAGTCAATGGCGTTATTTTTCACGTTTCGGGTTATGCGCCCTTGTGGGGGGCCCCTGGAAACGATACCGCCCTGTTGTTATTGGTTGGACTTAATATCGAAATAGCCATGATGTTTGCCATTACCGGCATTGCCGCAACACTTGCACTCCCCCAAGACAGGCATCAGAAATTTTTCGGTATCAATAACCGCCTATTTTTAGCCTGCACGTTTGCTGCGTTGTCAGTTATGATAGAGATGCTTTTAAACACGATTGGCGCACTGACATGGGAGTGGCCTTTCTGGAACACTAGATTTCCACTATTAATTTTCTTATTCGGGTATTTGACATTTTACCTCATGTGCTACTGGGTCTATGACATGCCTTCCCGTAAAAAACAGCTGACAACTCTCAGTACGATTTACAGCATCAACATATTGGGTATTGCTATATTTGGATGGGGGCTTGGGTGGCTATAGCCACCCATGACTACCTGCGACAGCGCCAGCAGCCGTTACGATACTGATCGTTAGTAGCAACCAGTGCATCCTATAGATCATTGCAAATACCTTCTCGGGCTCAGACTGAGCCTTTCGTATAAACAGTTTATGAAGAAACAGCGGTTCCAGAACAAAGAGCATCAGCGTAAAAATCAGCCAGACCACCACCATCATGGTCATCCACCAATAGTCAGCATTACCAAATCGCTCCCAGGCATTAAGATAATGAACTAGATAAAAACCTGATAAACCGGCAAGCAACGTCGTCAACCGTGATTGCCAAGCGAAACGCCCTTCGACTTGCTCAAAAAACTGAACTTGCTCTTCTTTTGACTTGAACTGTCGCACCGCAGGGAGTATCACCGTTGTGACCATGGCAACGCCACCGATCCAAAATATGATACTCAACACATGTACAACACGCGCAGCAATAAACGCTTCCATAGAACCCCTTTTTCAAAAGATTTGGTCTGATTTAACGCTTGTAGACCAATTCCTTAAGGGTCTTGTAGCCCTTCTCAGGTTATTTCAAAGATTACCTAGAGATTGGTAGCGTTCAATCGGTGAATGAATACCATGTTGGCTTTCAAGATAATCTTTTATGTCATCGGGGCAATTGATATAGAACAACATAAAGTTGCGTCGTATATCAATATCTTTAGTGCTGTCGGCAAATAGCAGCAGATTGATCAGGTCATCATCACGTGTGAGATGAAACCGTTTTTTATATTTGCTTTGAGCTCGAAAAGCCATACGTTTCAGGTGAAACACACAGGTTTGATTAAGAAGCAACTGTTTCATCGACGTCTCCTTCTTCAATACCTTAATAGTTAGAGCATATTTACCAATGTCGCCAGAAAAATCATAAAAATTCAGTATTTTTTGATAAAAATTAACATTCAAATCAATAAATTCAGTATTGCATAGCCGGTGCGTTATATTTCTTGCGTTTATTCATTAACAATTAACTCGATCCAAAATAACAGCCTTTGAAACAGGTTAATTTTATCGACTAAGAAAATGTTCTAAACTACTGAGACTCTTTAAAAATTAGGTTACTCGCGGATATATGAAACTCCTTGAAGTTCCAAAACACAGTTTTTTATTACTGCTTATAAGTTTGTTAGTACTGCTGATTGCGCCCCCCTATTTCAGAGAGTATTCGCTATTACACTTTGAGGGATTCTTACTCAACCCGTTTATCAGCATTATCTTTCTGACCTCTCTCTATCTCGTTACCGACAACAGGCGCTTTTTCCTACTCGGGTTACTCATACTTGTACCGGTACTGGTGATCAATACCCTGTTTTATTTTGATGAAACAGTAAGCCGCCACCTCTTCAGCAGCATCACCTATATATTATTCTTTAGCTACATTTCACTTTTTTTGGGCCGCTTCCTGATAAAAAGTAAAACCGTATCAATCAATGTGCTCTACGCTGCCGTTTGCCTCTATTTTTTCATCGCGATCATTTGGTCATTTATCTATGTAACCACCTTTCACACGATTGAAAACGCTTTCGCTTTTTCAAGTAATCTGCTCACCGACTCAGACATTACAGGGGATACAATTGGTCTATTTTCTTACTTTAGCTTCGTCACAATGACGACCCTCGGATATGGCGATATTACGCCTATACACCCGATTTCCCGGGCCTGGGTATCCGCTCAATCGGTCATTGGGCAGCTTTATTTGGCAGTGGTTATGGCAAGACTGGTGGGGTTGTATATTTCAGACAATAAACTGAGCAAGAGAAGCTCTGATTAAAATTATACGGGGTTGTCGGACCACCGTTCGGCGGTAGTCCACAAAGCCCGCCTACACAGATAGGTGATGTGCGATGTGTAGGCAGGTCATTCTCTGATAAGCCTAGCGGCTACTCTGCTTTTACCTTGAAGATAGTGGCATAGAAAACAGGCACGATAACCAGTGTCAGTACCGATGCGAACAACAATCCAAACATTATGGTTACCGCCATTGCAACAAAAAACGCATCACCCAAGAGCGGTATCATACCCAGTATGGTTGTAAGTGCTGCCATGGCTACCGGTATCAAGCGGCTGACGCCTGAATCCAGAATAGCCTGATAAGCTGGCTTGCCCTCGTCTAGCTCGACATCGATCTGGTCAACCAAAACAATCGCATTCTTAATCAGCATGCCGGCTAAACTCATAAACCCGAGTAGAGACATAAAACCAAATGGCTGGTCAAAAATCAACAAACCAACCGTTACACCAATAACGGCAAGAGGGACCGTTAGCCATATAACCAACGTTTTCTTGATTGAGTTAAAAAGACAGACAACAATAAAGACCATCAAACCGAAAAATACCGGTAATGCTTTGGCGATTTGCCCTGACGCTTTTACCGAAGATTCACCTTCTCCGCCCCACGCCATGTAATAACCGGGCATCCCCTCTATCGGTATCTGGTCATTCCAACGCACCGGAATGGTAGTAGCATTATAGGACTCCCCTTCGACCAATGGGTTGGCGCCAGAATATTGAGCTAAATCAACGCCAATCGCCTGTTCTACTTTAGGCTTAATGCGACTAAATAGCTCACTGGGCAGTCCTGACCGTTGATCGACATGAATACGGAGCATCGACACCCGATTCCAGCGCCATATATGCGGGTCTTCAAACTCGGTTTCGAATCGAGATACCACTTGCCCAATCGGTATCATTTGTTGTGCTACAGGGCTCCAGATTCTAACCTGATCCAGGCTCTCTAAATCAACACGTTCTGCTTCAGGGGCTCTTGCAACAATGGGT
>JBFKTM010000088.1:0-8437 GCA_041636295.1 Oleiphilaceae bacterium | reverse complement strand
GGGAGAGGTTTTTTCGTAAATGCTTTATATCTTTAAGGGCCTCAACCGCGTTGCTACATGCTGTTTTCAGCTCAAAGACCAGCCGCGTTTGCTGCCCACTCATCTGTGGCTGTGCTTTGGCCGCGAATTCTACAATATCACTGTAAACCCCTTTAATTTCCGTACGGTATAACTCGTCAATATCATCCTGGTAATTCGCTTCACTGGGTTTGCTCATGACGCTATCAATCGGCTGGTCTGAAAGCACCGCTTCATGGGAGCAGTAGAGCCCGTAGACGATGACAGCAACCACCCGGTCAACCAGATCATTTACCTCTTTAATTAATACATTCAATGCAGTATCGGGGTAGGTCAATGATGAAGAGGACAAGTGCCGTGATCTCCTCATCTTTGATGGTTCAACCGAAGCTAAGCTCCCTTTAACCGCACTCAAACCGGGCGTCAAAGAGATCTCATTATTATCCGTTTCTTCAGGCAGAACCACCGTCAACACCTGCTCCAGACGATAAATAAAGGGCACCATAATGATCACGCCCCCCACATTAAACAGGGTGTGAAACAGTGACAATTTTAAGGTGTAATTATCAGGAGTAATTCCCATATAAGCCGCGACACTATCAACCACCTGCTGCAGTGGCGAGATCAGGATCAGTGCCACCACCCCGGTGACCAGATTAAACACCAAATGAGCACCGGCTAATCGCTTGCCCTGAATATCAGCACCAACTGCTCCCAGTATCGCGGTGACGGTGGTGCCTACATTAGCACCAATGGCCAACGCCAATGCGTTGCTATAGGTTAACTGCCCCGAAGCCAGCGCCGTTATGGTCAGCACCAGCGTAGCATGGCTGGACTGCATAATCACCGTGGCCACGGCCCCCACCAGGGTGTAGATTAGCAACCCTTTGATGCCCGGCAGGGCGTAAGCCGTTAGGTCAATTTCCCCCCGAAAAGCTTCGAACCCCTCCTTCATGAAGTGAATGCCCAAAAATAGAAATCCGATGCCGGCCAGCACATACCCCAGACCTTTCAGCGGCCTGGAACGCTGGAATACAAAGAGTGCGCCAAACACCAACATTGGCATGGCATAAGCGGATATATTGACCTTCAATCCAACGCCGGCAATGAGCCAGGCTCCCGTAGTGGTACCGATGTTGGCACCGAAAATAATGCCAATCCCCTGGGATAAACTAATCAGGCCCGCGGAGAGAAATGAAATACTGATAACCGAAACCAGTGAGCTGGACTGCATCAGGCTAGTCGTCACAACGCCAAAACTGAGGCTTTTCCAGAGTCGGTCAGTCGTCGCCGCCAACAGTTTTTCCAGTACACCACCGGTAAATACTCTAAATCCAGAGTCGAGCGACAGCATGCCAAATAGAAAAATCGCGACACCGGCACAGATCATCTTGAAGTCAGGACTTATCCAGAATCCATAACCAAGAATCATAATAATGCTGGGCAAAAATATGCGCTTTAACATAGACTACAACTAACAACCTGATAATTGTTTTTATTGCCGGTGACTCCCCTTTTCGGGCAGTCCAGAGCACCTGATAAATAACCCTGCGTTCTATTTAAGAATAGCAGTAGTTAACGAGTTAGGTTTTCCCGCAACGATTAACCGAGAGAGAAATGGACTTTAGCCTAATCGCCAGCTTACTCAGTCTTATCTATCTGCTGGCTATCGCCTGTATTTTCCATGTGCTACAAAATTTCAGGACAGCGCAGGCCGCTATTGCCTGGATTATTGGCCTGGTCTCGTTTCCCTATATCACTGTGTTGCTCTATTTCTTCTTTGGCCGCAGCCGGTTTCAGGGGTATGTCGCTGCCCGCCGAATTGGTGATAAGGAACTCTCTCATATCGCCGAAGAGCTATCGACCTATGCGGCCCAGTGCATCTGTGCCTCTCCGGCCAGCAGCAAAGAGCTGGACGTTATCACCCAGCTGACCACCATGCCATTCACCCAGCAGAATCGCACCGAATTACTGATTGACGGTCAAGATACCTATCACAGCATGTTCAGCGCTATCCAGCAGGCCACGGCCTATATCCTGATTGAGTTTTACATCGTTCGAGATGACAGTACCGGTGGACGGCTCAGTCAGCTGCTGCTAGATAAACTATCGGAGGGCGTTAAGATCTACTTCCTCTATGACGACGTGGGCAGCGCCTACTTGTCAAACCGTTATATTGAAAAACTAACGCTGGCCGGAGCTCAGATTCGCTCATTCAATACCGTCAGTAAACGGCCCAAGCGACTACAGATAAACTTTAGAAACCACCGAAAAATTCTTATTGTTGACGGGCACACCGGCTTCCTCGGCGGCCTGAATGTGGGGGATGAGTATCTTGGCTTGAACCAGCAACTGTCACCTTGGCGAGATACCCACATAAAACTGCAAGGGCCGGCCGTGCTGGCGCTACAGGTTACCTTTATCGAAGACTGGTATTGGTCTGCTAATGCCGTTCCCTCTTTGAACTGGAAGCCGGCTATCAACGAAGCAGATTTTGCCCAGTCGCCTGAGGACTCGTCGGTATTAATCATACCCAGCAGTGCCGCCGACCAGTTTGATACCTGCGAACTGTTTTTTCTCAACAGTATTAACCACGCCACCGAACGTCTCTGGATTGCCAGCCCCTACTTTGTGCCTGACTTACAGATCATCAGTGCCTTGCAGCTGGCAGCCCTGCGCGGTGTGGACGTACGTATCATGATCCCGGAAAACCCAGACCAGCGACTGGTCTACTATGCAGGCTTCTCTTACCTGGATATCGCCAGCCAAAGCGGTATCAAAATCTATCGCTATAAGACCGGTTTTATGCATCAGAAAGTCATGCTGGTCGATCAACGTTATGCCTGTGTCGGCACCGCCAACCTCGATAACCGCTCCATGCGATTAAATTTTGAAGTAACCGCGCTGATCTGTAGTCAACGTATTATCCACGAAGTCGACACCATGCTAACCCGTGATTTCAATAACTGTCGACAAGCAAAAGCCAGCGACTATAGTGAACGTTCATTCGCATTCAGAATTGCCTGTCGAGGTGCCCGATTACTGGCACCTCTACTCTAGCGTTCTTCAGTCGATACCCATCATCTCTAGCGAACGCCTGTTTCGAAACTGCGATTCAGTTAGCGGTATCGCTATTGCCCTCAGCAAAAGAGGCAGATAATATGCGATGAACTTTTTTGAAAATACTCCTGATTGGCGACCGATAACAATAACACGGACTAGCGATGCAGTTTAAGCCAAAAGAAACCTTGACCGAACAGGTCGCAACCCACATCGAAAACCTGATTGCCTTCAACCAGTTAAAGGGTGGACAGCGAATCTACGAAGGCCCCATGGCGAAAGAGCTTTCCGTCAGCCATGGCTCAGTACGAGAAGCCTTGCTGGTGCTGGAGAAGAGACACCTGGTTCGCAGCATTCCCCGCAAAGGGACTTTCGTCACCGAACTCGATGAACACTTTGTTAGAAGTCTTTATGAGACGCTGTTGATGTACCTTACCAATACCGGTTTAAAACTGGTACGGCAGTGGCAACAAGAAGATATTGACCGAATGGAGAACCTCTACACCCGCATGAGTGAGTGCTTTGAAAAAGGTCAGTTGATGGAGTTTCTGGACTTGGGCATCGAATATACCCAGGCCTCCCTGGTATATGCAGACAACTACTTTATTGTCAGTGCCATTAAAGATTTATGGCCCTCTGCCAAGCGCTGTGCGTTTGTCGCCTTTCAACAGGGCACCCCCGTTTTGAAAGAAAATATGGAGCATGTGCGTCACTCACTCGACACCATCAAACAGCGTGACGAAGCGGCACTGGTTAAAATCCTCAAAGAATATGCTGACCAGCAGTGCCGACAAGTATTAGAATGTATCGCTCATAACAAGACTTGAACCATGGATAAAACAGGACACCGCCCTCGTTATGTTGGCAAAACAAATGCCCGCTCGTCGTACTGCGGCCTCCCCCTTTCTAACATTCGTCATTTCCGTCTTACTGGTTACGCTAACTGGTTGTAGTATCCAGCCGGAGAAACAGGCTCCCGCCGAAACCTCCCCCCCGGTACTCAAACCACCCAAACCGCATGAAGACAGCGCTATTGTATCCCCTCCAGTCGGCCCCTGTGTCTACGAAAGTACCAAAGGCATTGCGGAAGTCACCAAACTCAGTGCACAACAGGTTACCTTCAAATTCTACCCCGGTGATCAGTATTTCAAGCTCCCAGTCAGCGACCTTCAGGAGGCACAGCTGGATCTCGGCCAGGAGTTAAAAGCCATAATCAGACGTCCTCTGGCAGGTCCCTGCCACAACACCGAATTTGAGCTGCTATCTACTGTTGATTAAGCCAATGGGGCTAGAACAGGGAAAACAACTCATAACCAATGGTTAAGTAGATGGCGTGATGGTTATTATCCGCATAACTGGCAGCAAACGTAACCGGCCCCAATGGCGTATCACTGCCTACAAAAACGGTATAGGAATCCAGCATTCCTCCCCAAGACGCCTCGGTAAGATCATCCCACACATTCCCGATCTCATAGGAGAAGCCTAGCATATAGGGGACTAGAGGCCCGCCAAACTCCTGATAGAAGATAACGCTCGCCAGACTGGCATCCTGCCCAGAAAGTTCGTCACGCCCATAACCCGACAAATTAAAAAGTCCGCCCAGGGTAGCAAAGTCGCCAATACTAGCTTCATTTTTTGTTACCGTCGTCGCTCTCAGCCGAGCCACCAGACTATAACGCTCTAGCGAATAGGCAGCCCCCAACAGCCCACTCACCCGGTCATAGTTTTGTGATGCGGCCAAACGCTCCCGGGAAGCTTTCCACTCCAGCTGCGAGAATACGCCTTGATGGGGGAAATAGAGTTTATCCAGTGAGTCATACATGAATCGGGTCGTTAGACTTCCTTCACTATCGCTCAAATTGTCAATCGGTTCCTTACCTACCTCAAGCTCGGCATCGGCTTCGCCCACCTCGTAAACCAGACGAAGCTCGGCATCGTTACCAAACTCTCGACCAAGGCTGAGCTGTGCGGCCATTTCTGTCAGCTCCCACTCGGACACTTTACTCCCGCTTTCAAACAGATTTATATCACGCTGTGACACCACTCCACCCAGCGCGACAAAATACTTGGATATATACGATAACGGCTGAAAGAATTCGGTTTTTAAGAACGGACTACTGCCAATTTGCAGCGAAGTCTGCCACTCCGCACCCAGTTTATTCAGCGCGGTCTGGTCGTAATGGAGTGTTAAATTGAAGTGCGTATTATCTTGAAAACTGTCTTCAAAATTGAGACCAAAGCGTAGATAGTCTGGCCCCCAGGATTTCTCTACTGCATTGATATTCAGTATATTTTGACCTTCATGAGCGACAATATCGTAAGATACCCGTTCAAAATACCCCAAGCCATAGATATTATTGATATCGTTTTCCAATGCGTCTTGATTCAGAATCGCGCCCGTTGATTGACTAATACGTGAGGAGATAAATTCATCAGCGACGTTTGATTGATTCACAATCTCGATACGATCGATCGGTTGCTCAAGCCGCAGCAGCCGACTTCGCTGCTGCTGATAGGCTAACCACTGCGCTGGCTTGACTGATAGCGCCTTAAGCGCCAGTGCGTTAGCCCTGGCGGCGGTTGCCCCCATTTCTACCAGCTCATCACTGCGATCAAAATCGCCTGAACCGGCATCTTCCAGATTGGGTACCAGTAAAATATCCTGCTCGGTCAGTGTGGCAATCTGTGCTTCGGCATTTCTTCTGGTTAACAAATTCGTCAGCTGTTCAACAACGCCCACCAAACTGTTTACATCGTCACCGCTCAATAGAGGGGAACTTATATCAACCGCAATAATCACCTCTGCGCCCAAGTCCCGTGCGACATCAATGGGCAGGTTGTTGGAAATACCGCCATCAACCAGCAAATGCCTTTCGTATTCAACCGGAGGGAACGCGCCGGGAATCGACATACTGGCACGCATCGCCAGCGCCAGGTTGCCCTTATCAATCGCAACGGTTTCACCGGTTTCTATATCCGACGCAACCGCCCGGTAACGTATCGGAAACTCATCGAAATGTTCGATATGGGACGCCGAATTGGTCATATCACTCAAAATCAGCATCAGCTGCTGCCCCTGAATCAACCCCTTGCGGAACTTTACCCCCTCAGCCCCAACGCCCAATACCAAGTCAGTGGCAAAGTCGAAATCATCCTGTTTGCGCCGGAACGCCATATCATTGCGTGAAGACTCATCGGTAAAACCCTGGTTCCAATCCATGGCATGGAATCGCTCCTCAATTTCGTCAACAGACATGCCCATGGCGTATAAACCGGCAACCGCAGAACCCGCACTGGTTCCGACAATGATATCCACCGGGATTTTCATCTCTTCCAACACTTTAAGCACGCCGACGTGGGCCAGTCCTTTCGCGCCACCACCACTCAACACCAGCCCCACTACAGGGCGATGCGGCCCTGTTTGACCAATAGACCGCTTCGACTCTGCCTCAGAATGTGCTGATGAACAAAAAAAGAGGAGACTCAGTACAATGATTACCCGCCTTGTGTGCTTACCCGCCATGGTGATTCAATTCCTGTGTGCGCAGCTGGTCCTGTGTGCGCAGCTGACCGTGGTTTTAGTAGCCAGAAAAATCCACGATGGCCAAAATAACATTTTGTCCATTTGCGGCTTTTATCCATTGCGCTATCTTATTGATTGCCCGGAGCATCGTCCAGTTGAAGGTGTGAAAGATCAGGCACATCAACCGATTCTTCGTGCTTAATCTGCCCCATGTCACTCCCCACCGGCGCGATAGAGATACCACTGGTATCGGGCACAATAGGAGGCACGGTTTCTTTGGCTTCGGCTAACACCGTGCCCACCGGCGCGATGGATAAGCGATCCAGTTCTGAAAAAACCGGTGCTTCTACTTCTTCATGTTCAGACAACCGGATACCTACCGGGTCCAGTACCAAATCACTCTGTTGCAGCAACTCATCGACATTTTCCCCGGCCACATTGAGGCGTCCTGTTGTTGCGCTATTCCCCTGCGACAACGGTTTTGCAGTGAATGCCGCAGCGGGCGGTGCCACTACCTGCAGGGCTGCGCTGGATTTAGCGGGAGCGACTTCCTCACGGGGTTTCGCTGCAGTGGGTGCAGGGCTTACTGTTTCCGGCGCGCTCGCCCCCATGACTTCCGTTTCGCAGACCAGACCATTTTTCCGCATCACCGCGACATATTTAGTGACGGTTGCCTGATCGAGTTTATTGCGAATAACGACCCGGCCACCCGCGAACATCTTTTCAACTTGTGCTGGCGAAGCTTTAAACAGCGTCACAACATTGCTTTTTGCGGTTTCCAGACTGACGCCATCTACCAGTCGACCATAAAATGTTAATTCGTAAAGCGTCTCTGCCATTGCTCTCAATTTCCTGCTCTTCTTACGCCAGCCATCACACTGCCGTTTGATTTGAAATATAACCTAACTATAGACAATATCTTGATATTTTGCTCTATCGTGTTGGCCTCCTAGTACCTTAATGTCATTAATTTATCGAACAGTCCAATACTGTAGATCCGTTTTTTAACCCGCGACCCTAGACAGTCCCACAAAAGCAGATTCACGGGTATTATTCTGAATCGCGTCGGGTTGAAACCCGACCTACCTAAAGCTACAGACACTTACTGTTTGCGGCATTGATCGTCAACCTACGTGACCTCTCGGGCTGTCTAACACCTGACGAATAATCGAATCAAACAACGCTTTGCAAAAAAAACTTGTACTTATGTGCGCAATGATCTTATTATTTCATAACTGAATGACGTATCATTCTTAAATATCATCAAGGAGGCGATCATGACAGCGACAACCACAAACGAAACACCCAGGGAGACAACCCAGCCATCACCACAGCTCGATGAACTGGTAGCGTTAGACAAAACAGAACTGGATCAACTCTATGCGAAAGGCGCGACCCCCACCATTGCCGAAATACAGGGCATAACACGAGGTAAAGTACTGGCAGGCAGTCGTGCACTGGGGTTGCACAATACCCTGATACGACAGATCGCCAATCTCGGCTGGTTACCTTGGAAAGGGAAGGCATTTACCCCCATCGATCAGGCATCAGGCAAGGGGAAAAACCGTATGGCCATCTGGCCACTGGAACATCAGCTGTTTGCGTTTGAAACAGCGATCATTCCACCGCTGGAGGGCAGTAAAAAAGTTTTCTCACTCAACTATGACCTTCCAGGAAACCCATGGCTGATCAGGCAAATAAGAGACGATATTCGTAAGATCGACGATCATCTGTTTTTAGGCACCGCCAACTTCCGCTGGCAGGATGATTACCACTTCATTCTCTATTTTGCGTTGGAAACCCAGTAGAATTTCAACAGGGTCAGGGTGTTGGATG